>NZ_KB235903.1:1332746-1581731 GCF_000332155.1 Kamptonema formosum PCC 6407
TCCCCCGCTCCCCATCTCCCCCATCGCCGGTGTCGGTTCTCCTTCAAACTCAAACACACCCGTGTGCCACCGCCAAAACTCTGGCACTGACTGCTGAATTGTAAATAGCCAAGGTTTCGGTAGCCACAGCAACAAATTAAACTGCCATGTGGGAAGATGCGATTCAACATTCCTGAGATTGCTCAAAAATGACCACTGTAAGGCTGCTGGCTGCCTTGTTAAGTGTTCTGCTCCGAGAATTTGAAAGGTGGGTACGCGCTTGCCAAAGGATGCTTTCTGAGGCGCAGGAGACTGTGCTAACCAGTTTGAAATCTGAGCGATGGGATTAGGATCGCTTAAGTTCAGCTCTAAGCTGACAAATCGAGGGTAAGGAAGTTGTGAGTTTTGAGAGATTGTTCCAGTTTGCTTTACACCGAGCAAGGCTTCGCGTTTGGCAACGCTGAGCGGTTTTGAGAGATGGCTTCGTTCCTGGTAACGCTGAGCGGTTTTAAGATTGCTTTGCTCATCAGCTAAAGCTATGTACTTCTGTTCTCCCAACTCTTGACGGCTCTTGCTTTGTTTTTCCCCGCGCTTGGCGATTTTGAACTCTGACTTCTCCTCCAAGTCTTGCAAGTTTTCTGCTTTCCTTTCCTCTCCCTCTGTACCAGCTAATTCTGTTTGTAAACGTGCTGCTAGGCAATCACGCAGCCATAAGTCGTCACAGACTGCGATAAAAATTTGACGACGCAAATTGAGCTTGAGAGCCTGTTTCAAGCGGTGATAGATCAGCCTATTGGAACTAGAAACTTGGTGGGAAGGAATAGCCATTGCGGTCATATAGCTAGGGGCTAGGGACTAGGGGCTAGGGGCTAGGGAAGAGAGAAGAGGGGAGAGTGTCAAGTTGTGTACATTCTCTTTTTCAAGCTGTGTGGCAAGGCTCAGGATTGCGGCTTCCTTAACTCTATGACTGCGTGACTCTGCCGTAATACTACTATCGCAATATTGAGTAGTTGGGCCGTCAGTAATCATATAAATCTCTAACTCAAATATGTTCTATTTCAGTTTTTAAACTATTTTGTAGTAACAGTTAACAGAGCTGACTTAGAAACAAATTTAACTGAGAAACCAGATTGTAGCTGTTAGCTCGGTGCGATCGCGAACCACACCAACCCAGATCGATGACATCCCGTTACCCTACAATCTTCTCATCTGCATCTGGGTTATGCCAAGCTAGGCTAAGCAGTTATGGATGCGATCGCATGATAAGCTTGTGTTATACTGTGAGCATATCTAGGGAAAAACTATGATAAGGAGATACAATGTCTGAAATTACGCTAAACCCAGATCAAATCAAGGAAATTTTGAAAAGTGCCATCGTCGAACTGCTGCGCGATAACCGAGAAGAAGTCTCTGAGTTTCTGACAGAAATTATCGAAGACGTTGCTATGGAACGGGCGATCGCGGAAGGTAAAACCACCGAAATTGTCAGCCGTCAATCCATCTTTCAACTTCTGGAGCCGAAAGTATGAACGTCGAGTTTAGAAAAAGCTTTGAAAAAGATATTGGCAAAATTCGCGATGGAGATTTACTAGGGAGAATAAAAGCCGTGATTGAAGAAGTTGAAAATGCTGAAAGCCTATTGGATGTCAACAATATTAAAAGACTCAAGGCGACGTTACGTCGGAAGTGTGTAAGTCTTGAAATTTCTAAAATCTATAATCCTGATTCCTGAATTGCTAAAGTTAAATCCTCACTTAACCCCAAATAATCAGCCCAAGAATTGAGATAATCAAAATCTAAAGATACTCCTTGCACTTTCAAAATTCCCAATACATCCCGCCATTGTTTCTCAGACTTACTACGCTTTCCCCATCGCAATTTGTTGAGAATTAAATCTTCTGGTGATGCTAGGTAAACTTCTGTACCTTCGGGAATTGCATATTGTTGCTTTCTCTCAAACTTGATGCGGTCAAATTCATCGTTTCCCGTTATCATTAAATCAGCACGAGCAATACTTTCTATATGGGTAACTTGTAAAGTTTGCATTCGTCCAGAAATTACATCTTCTAATCCGGGAACATAAAATCCAATTCGCTCTAATTCAGTTGCTAACAAGCTAATATCTTTTAATTCGATCGAAATTACTATATCCAAATCTTGAGTAGTACGGGGTTCTCCGAAGGCGATCGCAGCCACACCACCAGTGATATAATAAGGAATATCAAGAGATTCAAAGATAGGGTGCAATTGAGCAGCCAAGGCGATAGAATCTTGCACCCAAGTCATTTTATTTCCCTGTGGAATGTAATTAGGATGACAGTTTTCTTGTAACCAGGCTAAGGCAAGTTTTCGGGCAAACTCTTGATGAGATAAATTGGGGAATCGTTTATAAAAACAGTTGATGGAAAACTGGCGAGCACTGCGATTTAATGCTTTTCCCATTGCTAAGCGTTGTTGGGGCGATCGCTGTCTGAGTAGCCAGAATTGAAAGGCATCTACTTCCGGGGAAGTATCTTCTGCTTGCGATCGATAGCCCGGTTTGAGAATGAATTTGGGTATGGCTAGCATATAGCGATCGCTTCGGTTTACTCCCGCCGTTCCTGGTAATCTTCAGAAGAGGTAGGATCTAATTCCCATCTGCGATCGTCGCGTTCATTCAAAATATCAGTTGTCCGCAAATCTTCGCCATCTTCCATTTCCAATCCGACAGCAGTTCCTAATTCGTCAACAATATTCTGGTCTGGAATTGCAGTCGTTCCCCCCACAGCCTCGTCGCCAACCATAGCCTCTGCTTGGGAGGATGCAGCATCAACATCGCCCCCTGTTAGTTCGAGATTGGCTGTGTACTCATCTCGATGATCGCGCATTGTCCGCCCGTCAATATTCAGCCCTACTTCCTCGCGAATGCCAGTTCCGTAGGATTCGGTAATTTTTTGGGACAAATCGCTAGAATCTTGTTTGTCAGCTTTTTTTACCATAATAATCTCTTTTTGATTGGTGTTAATATCTTAATCTCTATTGGTTAAAACCAACTACTACCCAAGGAAAGGAATTTATTTTTCTACCCTATCGTCAGGAATAGAAATTTACATCTCTCCCAAAATCTAGAGTTCTAAATAAATGTACTTTGAGTTCATCAATTGTATTCTTGACTTCTCAGCCTTGGTCGCACTAACTTATGAAACAACAGTCCGATCGAGTTCGATCCTAATCTTTGTCTGGCTTGAGTAATTGCCGATTTATAATGACAGAGAAAAGTTGAATTTTACATTCAATTACGGCGTTTGGTTTCTAGTAGTTCTGGATTTTAACGCCGATGAAAGCCTACCGATTGCTACTCGAAATAAACTAGGGGTAGCGAAGCCTTCGCGTGAGAAACTGAGGCAAGTTTACCCCAAATTCCAGTACAAAAGCTTCGCAATTAGCGAAAAATCCGAAAACTAAGACATCGCTTGAGCGATATAATCAAAGTAAGGAGCAGCTTCCTTAGCATCATCCTCATTCAGCAAGGAAATAGAAGCTTCCTTTAAACATCGGATGGCTTCGGCCATTCCGGGGACGGGAACGCCCAAAGAGTTGTACATCTCCCGTACTCCAATCAAACCAATCTTTTCAATGGGCTCCTTATCGCCTGCGAGGATACCATAAGTGATCAGGCGCAAATACCAACCGTAGTCGCGCAGACACAAAGATCGTTCCCGCGTACCATAGGCATTTCCACCAGGAGAAATGAAGTCCGGGCGTTTCTTCCAGAGTTTCTTGCTGGCTTCTTCAACAATCTTTTTCTCACTTTCAGATAAGGTGGTAGCAATACGCACCCGTTGAGAACCTGTTTTAAAAAAAGAATTGATGCTCTGGAGCTCGCCGGCACTGGGGTAGCGAAGCTCGTCATCGGCTTGGAGTATAACTTGGCTAACTACGCTCATAAAAAAATCTCGGTAAGTGGGAAACTCAGAGTGTTTAGACCTGAGATGGAAACGATACAAGCGGTTTTAACCGCCTACCCCTTTCGGGGCTAGATAAGTAGAGGAATGGTACTTATCTAATCCCTGTATTGCCGGGAACGCCTTGCCATTCCAGTGATGTTTGCTTCGACCTTGTTATTCGGGCTTGTTCGACCTGCAACACTGTTTCAGTGACCTTAAAACTGTTTAATTGCAGATAACAGAGCGGGGAACTAGCGTCGCATTCCCAGGTGTTATGACCCAAATAACGGCTACCCTTCGATTGCGCTCAGGGTGGTCTGGTCAGTACAGCTTCCATGATTGCTCATACAAGCTCCGTCTACGAGAGCGGGGTTACTGACGGGTATGCAAATTTTTTAGGGTAACACTAAATTAGTTTAACGACTTAGCGGGGCACAAACCAAGAGAGGGAAGCCATTGGTGACAGGAAATCCGCGATAATAAAGATCCGCGCTTTCTCACCTATGACTAAAACAAAATCCCCAATCTCAAATCCTCAATCTGCGATCGCCCAACAAGGTCAACTGGTTGAGCTCGAAATTATCGACTTGGCCGACAGTGGCGACGGGGTAGGTCGCCTGGGTCAGCTAGTTGTTTTTGTCCCGGATACTGTTCCAGGCGATCGCGCCATAGTCCGCCTCATGCAAGTCAAAAGCGACTCCGCAACAGGCAAACTCCACGAACTCACTGAAATATCCGACCGCCGCATCCGACCTATGTGCATTGTCGCAGATAAGTGTGGCGGCTGTCAGTGGCAACACATTGATTGGCACTACCAACTTGAAGCGAAACAAAATATAGTCATTCAAGCTCTACAACGTATCGGCGGATTCACCGCACCCCCTGTAGATCCAGTGTTAACCGGCCCTGACCTTACAGCTTTAGGCTATCGCAACAAAGCCACCTATCCCCTAGCAACCTCCTCCACAGGTCAAGTCCAAGCGGGTTATTACCAAAAAGGCAGTCATCGGTTGATTAACCTCAATCAGTGTCCCGTCCAAGACGAAGACCTTAATCCTTTATTGAAAGACATAAAAAAGGATATACAGCAGCGCGGTTGGAAGACCTACGATGAAAAGCAGCAAACTGGAGAATTGCGTCACCTATCTGTACGTATTGGACGACGTACAGGTGAGATTTTGCTGACTTTAATAGTTCGGAGTGGGGATTTATCGGGAATTGAAGCACAAGCTTCCGAATGGCTGAAGCGCTATCCTCAACTGGTAGGCGTGTGTTTGAATATCAACCCCCGCAATACTAATGTCATCTTTGGCCCAGAAACTCGCTGTATTGCTGGTAAACCTTACCTGCTGGAAATTTTTTCTGGTTTAGAGTTTCAAATTCGCGCCGATACTTTCTTCCAAGTCAATAGTGAGGCCGCTGAGACGCTGTTACAGGTAATTGCGGATGAGTTGCACCTTGAAGGTAATGAAGTTTTGGTTGATGCTTACTGCGGGATTGGCACGTTTACTTTGCCTTTAGCAAAATTTGTGAGTAAGGCAATAGGTTTAGAATTGCAAGGGGCGGCAGTCAAGCAAGCTCAGTTAAATGCTGAATTAAATCACTTGACAAATGTAGCTTTTTATGTTGGGGCAGTAGAAAATTTGTTACCGCAGTTAGATGTTACGCCAGATGTAGTTTTACTTGACCCGCCGAGGAAGGGTTGCGATCGCACGGTTCTAGAAACTCTCGTCGCCACCCAACCCAGCCGCATCGCCTACATTAGCTGTAAACCCTCCACCCTCGCCCGCGATCTGAAATTCCTCTGCCAAAATGGAGGCTATAAATTACAGCGAGTACAGCCAGCAGATTTCTTTCCCCAAACCCCCCATGTTGAATGTGCAGCCTTTTTGGTGCGCTGAGGGCGGGGGAGCGGGGGAGATGGGGAGCGGGGGGGCGGGGGAGCAGCGGAGATGGGGAGCAGGGGAGATGGGGAGATGGGGAGATGGGAAGATGGCTAATTAGCCATTAGCCATTAGCCATTAGCCATTAGCCATTAGCCATTAGCCATTAGCCATTAGCCATTAGCCATTAGCCATTAGCCATTAGCCATTAGCCATTACCCATTACCCAATTCCCAATTTTCCTAAGTAGAATTGTCTGTACTACTTAGGGGGGTTATCTCGAAAGGAAATTTAGAAGACAATTTGTGAAGATATAAAGAGTAAGTCGAGGAAAAATTAATGAGCTTTTCAATCCAATCGCTTTATACCTGGTATCGCAACACCCTTCGCAATCCCAAATATCGTTGGTGGATTGTTCTGGGAACTCTAGCCTATCTGATCAGTCCGATTGATATCGCTCCCGACTTTCTGCCAATTGTCGGGCAAATTGATGATATCGCTATTCTGACCCTCCTGGTTTCCGAAGTCTCGCAGATGGCGATCGAGTATGCTAAATCCCGTCAAGCTGCAAGTGGTACCGAAGCCTCCGATCCAGTCAATGATAGCCCTAGTTACAATCCTGGTACTGTTGACGTGGATGCGGTTTCTGTTAAATGATGGTCAACTAAATTTTCAAGATTTAACCTCCAACCCTGAAGCGTGTCTCTCGGAGATAGTTGATTAGGATTGGAGGTTTTTAATATGAACACTCCCAACGCCATTGATTTGATTTGTGTCTATCTAATTAACTAGGACTTACGCCGCTCAAAAACCCGGTTTCTGCGTCAATCTTTCTCGAAAAAAGCGATGATTTTGGTCAGAAAGCGGGTTTTTTGCGTAAGTCATATTAACATCTAATTTAACTCAGCTCTAGGTAAAGATTGCTGGAATAAATTACTATCATGCAGATGACTTAACTAAAATTTCTTTGAAAGCGATCGCCGAAAACATAATGTTACCAGAATTCTATCAGAGAAGCTTACAAACACAACTGACGCACGCTCAGTTTGTGCTGTTAAAAATATTAGTACAACGGTGTTGCCAACTAAATTCTTCTGCCTTATACTATAAATTGAGATAATATGCAAGTTCCAGAAGAACATTTTGATGGTCAGCAATTGCTTTTAAAGAGAAGGCAATATGCTCGTCGCCGCCCCTAAATACCTCTAAAAAAGTGGAAGTTGCGACTGATATTATGTAACCTATATTTAGGCTCCGACTCAGGGTATCTAAGGGGATCGCTAAAGATTACTAAAATTGGTATTAAAAATCTGTTGTGAATCCTCTACCTTCTGAGAATATTAGCTAAGGTAGAATCTCAGGAATCAGGCATGGGACTCAATCGGCGGCAATTTTTACAAAGATCTGGCTGGCTGTTGGCGGCGCTGGGAATTAGCGAGGCTTTATTCTGGCAAATAAGCGATCGCTACGCCCAAGCTCTAGCGCAACCGACGAAGCGTAAGTTAGCACTGTTAGTAGGGATAAATCAGTATCCCAACTTAGAGGCACAAAGTACGCCCCTGCGCGGCTGTGTTACGGATGTGGAACTGCAACGAGAACTACTGATTTGTAGGTTTGGGTTTGCACCTGCGGATATTCTCAGCTTAACTGATAGCCTTGCTACCAGAGAGAACATTGAGGCAGCTTTTAATAGCCATCTGAGGGAACAAGCTAAGCCGGGAGATGCGATCGTTTTTCACTTCAGCGGTTTTGGTAGTCAGGTGAGTTTGGGCTCGTCTCTGGAAACATTGCAGAATAGTTTAGTGCCTGTGGATGATATCTTACCTACAGAGTCAGCACCGATCGCTAACGATTTACTAGAAGAGACTTTGTTGCTGTGGCTACGTAAACGTAGCCAACCCCAGGCATCGCTACTAACAGAAAATGCGATCGCCATTCTCGATACCAGTTACGCTTATCCCGGCACAGACTTAATCGGTAATTTGCGAATTCGTTCCCGCTACCGCCCCACTTTTGGGCAAATTAGCAATGAAGAGTTAGCCTTGCTAGAAGAATTGAGAGCAATAGCCGCCAAACCAAGTTTCCCCAAGTTTCCATCTAAAATTATAGTCGCCACGCCCGATCGATTATCAGCAGAACTTGGATGGAATGGGTTTAGTGCTGGTGTGTTTACCTACGCGCTAACTCAATCTCTGTGGCAGACAACAGATGCGACAAATCTGCAAATTAGTTTTAGTCAGGCCGCTAGTGCTATATCGGAATTAACACAAAGCAATCGCTTTCCCCCCCTTCCCAATCCCAACTCCAAAGATGAAAAATTACATATTAATTTTTCACCTTTAATTTTAAACGCTCCTGCTGCTGAGGGGGCGACGATCGCAGTGGAGGAGGGCGGAAAAAATGTACAGTTATGGCTGGGAGGATTACCGGGCAATATTCTGGATTTTTATGGAGTGAATTCTGTATTTAGTTTAGTTCCAGAAACCATACCCCGATTACAGGTGCGATCGCGCAACGGTCTAGTTGCTAAAGCCCAAATTAGGGAATTACCCCTTACTATCGGAGAATTTGTAGCCCCTCAAGTCGGTCAACTCGTCCGCGAGAGGATTCGAGTTCTGCCCCGAAATATTGGTTTAACGGTTGCTTTAGACTCTCAATTAGAGCGGATTGAACGAGTAGATGCTACCAGTGCTTTTACTGCCATTCCCCAAGTCTCAGTAGTGACGGGAGAACAACTGGCAGACTATCGATTTGGTCGAGTTCTAGAGACTGCGATCGCCCAGATGCCGAATACTCCTTTACCTACTCTATCTCAAGGTCGTTACGGTTTGTTTTCTGTCGGGCAAAGTCTGATTCCTAATACTATAGGGGATGGAGGAGAAGCTGTAAAGGTAGCAGTGCAGCGGTTAGCACCCCAACTGAATACCTTGCTAGCTGCTAAATTATTGGGGTTAGTCGCCAATGTTAGATCTTCTTTATTAAAGGTGAGAGCAACTCTCGCCACAATTGCTCCAGAAGCGGAGGTTTTAATCGAGCAAGCACCCCAGCGAGCTTTTGAGAAGAGTGAAGCAGAGATTAACGGCCACTTAAACCCGACTGCTGACAAAATTGTGAATTTATCAGTGGGGACTCGCATTCAATACAAATTGTACAATGGGAGCGATCGCCCAGTTTACTTTATGGTCTTTTGCCTGGATAGTCGAGGACAGACGATCGCCTTTAATCCCCCCTTCGCTGAAACTACGGGAGGTAAAGATATTAGCAGTTTATCAGAGTTCGCGATCGCCCCTGGAGAAACTATTTGTCTACCAGCTCTTCCCAACTTAGTGAGTACAGCCACAAATACTTTTGGATGGTTGATCCAGGGGTCATTAGGTTTAGTTGAAACTCAGATTATACTTAGTCAGGCTCCTTTTACTAATACTCTTACTGCTTTGGAAGGAGGAATGCAGAAAAGTAGAGGTACTTTGCCAGTTCGCGTACTTTTAAATCCTTTAAAGGTTGCTAAAGCAGTGCTACAAGATTTACATATTGCTAGCATTTCAGGAGTACAAGAGGCGGGAGTAGCAACTGAAGACTTTGCCCTAGATGTCAATAACTGGGCAACTTTTAGTTTTGTTTATCGGGTAATTTAAGTAATTGCTTATAACTAGGGGCTAGGGGCTAGGGGCTAGGGGCTAGGGTAAGAGAGGGGGAAAATAGGGAAGATGGGGAAGATGGGAAGATGGGGAAGATGGGGAAGATGGGGAAGATGGGGAAGATGGGGAAGATGGGGAAGATGGGGAAGATGGGGAAGATGGGGAAGATGGGGAAGATGGGGAAGGTAAGTAGGAGGGATTAGTAATTAGCCATTAGTAATTAGCCATTAGCCATTAGCCATTACCAATTACCAATTACCAATTACCAATTACCAAGTACCAATTACCAACTAACAAACGCTATCTTCGTGTTTGATTTTGTCTGACTTTCAACAATGTTTCGTTGTAAACTGTTCCCCGGAGGGCATTATTTACCAACTCTTGATCGTGAGGTGCTAAAGTCAAAACTAACTCGTACTCTTGCGTAGCAATTTCATACTCCTCTAGCCCATAGCCATAGATATAACCCCGGAATAAATGCACCGACGGGCAATCAGGAAATTTTTCTGCTAACAGGTCAATAATTGCCACTGCTTGTGCATATTCCCCTTGCATATAAGCTCTTTCTGCTTTAATGTAATCGGCTTCTATTTCTTCTTTCATCGTTAATTTCCCTGAAGTTTTGATGCAGTTAACTGAAAATCAACTAAAAAGGTGGGTTGTTCTAAGTAAATCGATTTAATTAAATTAAACGTAAGATCGGAATATGTAAAAAGCTGGCTGTATAAGCATTCTTCCGTTGGGTTGATGCGGACAGTAAGCTTGTGGAACTGCACAGCTAAGCCATCTTCTTTCTTACTTCTTCTTTTCCTCCTACTTACCAATTCAGCTTAAGAATGATACTGATACTTTTTCAGGTAGGGACTGATTCAATACCCAGACCAGTTTTTTCCTCAAGGCAATAAGCCGTTATCTTTCGTTACATCTCAACGCCTGAAAATCCCATTCTCTCGTTAGCAGGCACCTTATTTCGCAATTTTGTCCTTAACCTCACTCTATAAGTATACCTTTTGATAGATGAAAGAATGTTTCTTTTCATTTCCTAATCTCCGAGCCTACCAGCAGTTGACTGGGAAGGCTGAGACTGCTTTGAGTCTATATACAGCCAACTTTTGTTTATTCACCTCCACCTGTGGAGACTAACTGAGTTCAAAATTTGTCGGTCTATAGCGTGGAAGTTGAAAGGTTAAAATTTACAAGCCTTGGTCTTTAGGAGATTTAGGAATATGAAAAAATGTTGCGATCGCTCTTTCTGACTGTCTATGCCTCTCAAGTTTGAGAGGTTATGCAGTACAACAGATCTCGCTCTTTTTGAGAGTCAATATTTCTCAAAGGTAAAATAATCTTGTTCTTTTCCATCGCTTGCCTGTGATTTCTGATGTTCTATCTTTTTATCTGTTTCCTCTCCCAGTTTTTATGCGAAATTGCGAATTATGTTATATTTCTTTACAAATCTGCCAGATTGCTGAGGTTGGCAATTGGTTGAATAATGATGTCTTTTTAACTTTAAATTTCCAGTTTTATCGCTCGACTTATTTGACTTAAGTTTGTACCGCAAATTCTTCTGGCGCAATTCCCCAATTTACCCAGGTAATAGCATCTCGTGCTGTTGCCAGATCGGGCGGTACTCGCAAAGCATGAATGTATCCCGTACTCGGACAAGTCATCTTTAACAGATAAATCGGCTCTACATCAATATTTGAATCAATTCTTAACAGAGTGTATTCTTGCCAGCTATCTAATTCTATTGCTTGTAACTCTTGACAGATGCGCTCGTAACCAATTCCTTGAATTAAAACTCGTTTTAGTTCGGCATTATCTTCTTCTAATAACCATTGAGATTGCCATTGTTCCGGGTGAATTGCTCCATATTTTTCAGGTAATCTTACCCCATGATAGGCGTAGACATTGAAGCCTTGATAAGCAACTGCTGGCACTCCTTCACCGTGCAATCTACCTCGCTCGTCTAAGCGAATTGCCGAGGGTTTGGGAATGGCAACAGCTACATCCTTAAATGCCCACCACCAGCCACAATGCTTTGCAGTTGCAAATAAACCTTTTGCCTTTGAACAGTCAAAACCAAGGGCTTCAAAGTAGGCAAAATAGGCAAACCATTCAGCTTGCATTATACAATCGGGAAAATGAGCGTTGATTTTGAGATCCTCAACATCCCAGAGAGCCTCAATGATAGGATCTCCAAAAGTATTTTCGACAGTATCTCCGACAATCTGCCAAACAGTATCACAAACAAGAGCATCGACAAAATCTCCGAAAGTATCTCTGATATTATCTTTTAAAGATTCTATGACACCAACTCTGACAGCATCCGCTACAACACAAGTAGAAAGTACATAATTTGCCACATCTAGGGGATTATCAAACCACAATATTTCTTTAGGCGGTTCCAATTCAGCGCATTCGTAAGCAAGGCAAATCGCTGCTTCTGCCTTTTGTTTATCTATTGGCGTTGTATCTAAGGCAATTCTTATCCACTCGTCCCGAATAATTGGCATGAGGGCAAGTTGTTCTGGAGTAAGTTCTTCAAGATATATAGAAGATATAACTTTGACTAAGTGGGTAAAATCCGATAAAAATACAGGTGTAGCCATTTAATTATACCTATAGCTAGGAATTAGGGGTTCTCTTGCTACGATGCTCAGGGAAGAAGGGAATAGAATAAGCGGGGTTTAGCAATGAGCGAGTTTCTTAAACGACGACAGCGGTTGCTATATTACAAACATACCTAAAACTTCATCTTCATGGTAGGTAGTTGGGCTTTAGCCCTCTTAGGGAGGGCTAAAGCCCAACTACCTAACCTATACTGCTGACAACTGATAAACCTGTTCAGAAATCTTAGCTAACCGCTGCATTCCCACTTCAATCTCAGCATCAGTAGCGGTCAAACTAATCCGCAAACACTCCTGTTTATGCCGCCAATCTTCTCGCAAACCGGGGAAGAAAGAACTACCAGGAACTACAATCACGCCGACTTGTTTCAACTGCTGATAAAATTCCCAATCAGTAATCGGTAAATCCTTCAACCACAACCAGGCAAAAATTGCTCCTTCGCCGCGATGTAAGAACCAAGGCAAATCTTTAGGCATGAATTTATCGAGGGTGGTTTCTAAAATCTTAAATTTCTTCTGATAGTGCGGCCGAATTACATTCTCCGCAATATTAGCCAGAGCTCCAGAAGCGATCGCGCGAGATGCGATCGCCTGTCCATACCTCGGTGAATGAATGCACATATTAGTCTGGAAACATTCTAATACCTGAATCATCCTTTCTTCACCGATCGCAATCCCAATGCGCTCTCCAGGCAAACCCGCCTTAGACAAACTCATACAATGTATGATATTCCCCCCAAAAATCGGCTTCATCTCGGTAAAATTCAACGCTGGGAAAGGAGGGCCATAGGCAGAATCAATCAACACGGGCACATTGTAGGGAGCAGCCATTGCCGCAATTTTATCAACTTCATCGTCAGTAAGTACGTTACCAGTGGGGTTGCAGGGGCGGGAAAATATCACGCAGCCAGTAGTCTCATCAATTACTAATTGGCTGAAATCCGGGCGGTATTTGAAGCGGTGAGCCTTTGCGTCAATATCCAAAGTCGGCTTGTAAGCAACAACTGCCTCTGGCACTAAGCTAACGCCACCATAACCAGTGTAATCGGGGCTCAGGGGTAAAACGATATGTTTGAGTTCACCCTCCCTAGCCCCCCCTTGGTAAGGGGGGGTTTGGGGGGGTGCAGTGTAGCCGCCAAAGGCATTGGCGGCGTAGAAATAGATAGATTGGCTACCGGGAGTGATTAAGATGTTGCGATCGCTCAATCTTAAGCCGTAGCGATCGTTAAAATCCTCAAGCACAGCATCGATAAACGGCTGATAGCCTTGGCTGGAACCGTACCGACAAACCACCTCGCCGTATTCGGAACTAGCCAGCAGATCCGCCGTGCAATCCCGCCATAATTGCTCAACTTCCGGCAAAATTACCGGATTTCCCGCGCTTAAATTGATAAACTCCTGCCCTTGGCCTGCTCTAAGGGTTTCAATAATGTCTTTCATAATCGCTCTAACGCCCGTGAGGTTGGACATCTGAGCACCAAATTTAGTGAGGGCAGGGTTCATAGGTAATGCTGGGAATGAAATAGAGGTTAATACTTTAATTTATCTTAGACTTATGCAGAAGAGATCCGCTGACTACCTCAAAAAGCGGCTTTTGAGATCCTTTCAGGGGTAGGTTTTGATAATTTAAGCGGTATCAAGCTTTGTCTGGGAGGGTCAAGCATCCAAGACAAACTCACCACAGGTCAAAAGCTACCCTCAAAGTAAAGCAACTACGATCGCGATCGAACCCCGTCAAAAACAACTCGATTGATGGCGCGTTGTTGGGTTTGGTTTAGCTGCTAGTAAGCCTTTTGGATAAATTATTACTGGCGCTGGGAATAAAATTACTTTCCATAGCTGCGATCGCAGATAGCCTGTTTCCCCTCATAGACAGATGAACTAAACCTGAACCTAACATCATCATTGGAGCATGGGATTAACTTCTTATTGTGCAGCTTTCTTTTGCTGTTGCTCCATTGAGGTAGTTTTCTATGAACTCAACATCAGATTTTCAGTATTTTCAGGGTAATTCATTTTCCGATCTGTTTGGTCAAGACATCAGAGATGCACGTTATGCCTTCCTTTTAAATTATCCAGCTACTGCTAGTTGGGCAGCTTACCCTAATAGGAAAAAATACTTTATTCAAGATGGTAGCAGTGAGGCCACCAAAACTTCCTTCGACAAGATTTGTCAAAAAGAACCTTGGAAAAATCTGGCTGTGCTAGGCGATGGGATTCCAGGAATTGTCATCACTCAACCGCCCAATTCGCTAATTGACTACTGGCGAGATCATTTCGGCTTTAGCTACTCGAATATGGAGATGATAGACTGCTCCACTTATCTGGACGATATCAGTCAGAGTTCGCATTTTGACCAACTTATTACTCTATTTCCTTTTGATAATCTTAAACCTGAAAAACACGCCATTAATCCAGATAGCCACTATCACTTACTCAGCAAAGCAACGCTAGCACAACTAGGGGTACAATGCCCAAAATATGAGAGCTACAATCTACACGAAGTTAGTCTTAGCGACATTAAGTTACCACAGAAATTTCCATACTTGATCAAAACTTCGCACGGAC
The DNA here is from genome assembly GCF_000332155.1 of Kamptonema formosum PCC 6407. GTDB lineage: Bacteria > Cyanobacteriota > Cyanobacteriia > Cyanobacteriales > Microcoleaceae > Kamptonema > Kamptonema formosum. The sequence goes on from NZ_KB235903.1 coordinate 1,347,368, forward strand.
TTTCAGGAGAAGGCACTTATATTATCAAAAGCGCCAGCGATCTAAACTACTGCTTGAAAGAAATCAGGAAATATCTCGATATTAAGTTACTGGATACCATTATTGTCTCTGAGTTCGTCAAGAATACTGTGGAAAACTATTGCGTACAGTTCTATGTTAACAAGGCGGGAGAAATAACACTGATCGGCACTACGGGTCAACTTGTCACCCCAGAAGGCCACTATTTAGGGGGAGTAATTCACTACCGCCAAACCGATATGAGCAGATTTTTTGATATGATTGCTGCTGTCGGTGGATACGCTCATCAACACGGTTATTTTGGAGCGATTGGCTTCGACGTACTGGAAGATAAAGACGGACAACTGTACGCGATCGATGCTAATTTCCGAGTTAATGGCTCAACTCCCCTTTGCTTGCAGCGCCATACCCTATTAGCTTTAGGAAAAGAGGTCGCTAAATATTCCAGCGACTACCGCATGGATGGGACATTGGACTCGATTCTAGTTACCTTGAAACCCGAACTCGATCGCAAGGACTTTATTATCTTGTCGGCTCTAGAGAAAGTCAAATACGGAAAAATTTACACCGAAATTTACGGGATTGTGAGTGGAGAAACGATTGAGGAGATGCAGCACATTGAGCAGAAGTTACAGAATAAGGGATTAGTTATGTAATTAACAATTAGCAATTAGCCATGATTGAAGATGTAGCTCACAGATATGCAATCTGCTTTAACTATACTTTAAGAATTATTTTAATGCTTTAACACGCTAAGTGTGGAAGAAACAGGCAACATATGAGTCGTCTTAGCATAGAATCGTAAAGGGAAAACAACAGCTTGTATAAAAACACCAAAATGCAGACCAATCATTACACCACTAGCTCCAAGATGGAATTTAAATAACATTAGACAAATGCTTCCCAGACCAAGCCCCCAATATCCCAATAATCCAATTAACATAGGTTGAAATGTATCTTTAATTCCTAATAATGCACCTGTAGCCGCTGTGTCAATTTCATTGAATAGCTGCATGGAAGCAACAATTAGCAGCAGACTCATAGATAGATCGAACACTTCTAAATCTATTGTTGATTCAGGTTTTAAAAAGAGCGAAACGATATATGTTCTCCCAAGAGCTACTAGCAACAGAAAGGTCAGGGCAAATAGTACGCTTATCATCATCCCAACAAATCCAGATATTCTAACTTTTTCAACATCCTCTTCTCCATACATTTGTGCGACTCTAGCAGTTATTGACTGCGCTAGTCCAACCGTAAAAGCTCTAATCATACTCCTAACCTGATTAGCAATTTGAAAAGCTGCTAGTGGAACAGTTCCTAAAGAACCCATTAAGTAGGTTGAAACTACAGCCAGACCACCTGCTGAAATATATAGCAATCCACTGGCCGATCCAACGCGAATGAGTTCCTGAAAAATTGAAGGGTCTGATTTGATATTGTGGCTCAATAGTTTGTAAGATTTGAGTTTTGGGCTAAGGTAAGTAAAACTTAGTATTACTAGCAGTTGTATCCACAATACAAGTGCTGTTGACCAGCCAATTCCAGCTATCCCTAATTCTGGAAACCCTAGCTTGCCAAATGCAAAAATATAGTTCCCGACAGCATTGATCGGAATGCTAGATACTAAAATTATTGGGATAATAACTGAAGAGTTAACAGCGATTAATACATTGCGTAACACCTCAAAACAAAATAGGGCAGGTAGTCCCCAAAGAACTGCTTTGAGATAGGACTGAGATTGATAAATCACCATTTTTTCCTGGTGGAGGAAGTTCATCCAGAGCGGCGCTGAACTGAGAATAAGCATCATGGGCAAGGCAAGTAATAGTGCTAAATAAAAACCCTGTGTCGTTATGCCTTTCAACTTATCAAATTGCCTAGAGCCAAAAGCAATAGATGCAATGGTATTAACTGCGGAGAGAGTATATATACCAAGGGTGAATAGAAACCGGAATGTCATATATCCCAATGCACCACCGGCAAGCGCCTTACTTCCAAGCATTCCCATAGTCCAAGTATCTACTGATAACATACTGATTTCCAGTAGTTGAGCAAGGCTTAAGGGAATGGCTAAAGTTAGGCACGCCCTAGCTTCTTGAAGGATGGTTGAATAGAAGGAGCGGGTGTTCATAGGCAATATAAATTTGCGAAGAGGGGGCAAGCGATGTCTAATCTGAAGTTCAGTCTATAGCAAATTTATATGAATTTCTACTTCCAACAAGCGATCGCTCTTTCCCTATCAAAAGAGCGATCGCTTAATTGATGTTCCTTACACCGTTTTGTCTTGCTCCGCTAGCTTCTGCTCTAGCCCTTCTTCAGACACAACAATTCTTAACTTATTTCTCAGTATTTTTATATCTTCCCAAAACATATCTTCCCATCTCAAACCCAGAACTTTTTTAGCTTTTTTACCCATCTGGAAACCTTTAGTTACAGTTTCTAAATAGAGCTGACCGTCAAAAATTTTCTCGTCTAACAATATATGAGACATTCGAGCCATCATTAAATAGTATACATTAGGTAGCATTGCTTGAGCTATATAAAAACCCTCTAAACCTATTTCTCCTAAATTATCTGTTTGAAACCCTGTAATTGCATGAAGAATATCGTGAGTTTCTCTGAGCCTTCTAAAAAAAAACTGATAGCGATCGCACTCTTTAACTTGATAATTTAAAGTTTGCAAATTGTTCCGATTCATATGTGTGGCATAAGTATAGCCGAGAGTGTTGGCTGGTATTGTGCTTAACTCTTCCAGAGAGTAGCGAGGACAGTAACCTTCTTGGAATAATTCTTCTAAGCCTGGAGCGCTATCGTATATAAGTTTTACCGCTTTCTCTTTGTTTCTTTCAATCAAAGTGCTATTGACGGTGTTGCCAATCTCAAAAACATTGTTTAAGCGACTGGGATTAATAGCTAAATCAAGCATATTCACTAAAATTTGAGCAAATTCAGCGCCGCTATAGCCAGTAAACATTTTTATTCCCCTTTAGTTGATTGCTGAATTTGATAAATTACATTGCTCTAAACATTGCCCGACACATACCTACAGAGTTTAAATACTTCAGAATAACCTAAATCGCTATGTCGAGGGGCAATTTTGGCAAACCGATTGGGTTTTAATGATTTCTTGTCTTGCATTTCGATAACTGAATCTGTATTCTAGAAAAACTTTTATCAGAATCGGAAGAAAAGTTTGCGGGATTCTCCTTGCTTGGCAGCAGAAAAAACTGTCTCAAAGTCCTCTAACTCGAACTCTTCTCCCAAAATATCGTCCAAATCGATTTGCCCGGAAGCCATCAAATAAAGTGCTTCTTCAAAAGAACCGTAGTTTACGGCATGAAATATCGGTTCTTTCTTCAGAATTTGATTTACATTCAGCGCAACAGGCTGATGCTGGCGGCTTTTTAAAATTATTTTTCCTCCCGGCCGAAGTGCTTGTAACATTGCATTTAGGGCTTCACTGGTTACTAGAGTTTCGATGATAAAGTCATAGTAATCTGGCTTTAACTCTCGATCGCTCGCAGCATCATAAATGGTTACATCCTCAAAACCATAAGCTTTGAGAATCTTGTGCGTCAGTTGAGAAATGCGGTTATCGCCATAGATTAACCCTGTTTCATGGGGTGCGATATTGGCTTTGAGAACAGCAAGAGAAGCCGCTATAGGTTCGGTATAGGCTCCCATCTTGAAGTCCACATTTTCAGGTAATAAATGAACCGCAGACGCAGGCACTGTTGCGTACTCTGCAAAAGCCCCTTGAAGGTGAATGCCGAGAAAAGAAGTATTTTGACAGTATGCTGTTTTGCCACTGGTACAGATATGACATTTGCTACAGGGAATTTGTGGATTTACAGTTACTCGGTTTCCCGATCGCAAGTTGCTGACATTCTTGCCAATTTCCTGAATAATCCCGGCAAATTCATGACCTAAAATCAGCGGATCGATCGATTTAACTTTGCCTTCAGCCACATAAATGTCGGTGCGACATAACCCTGCGGTTTTAACCTCGATCAGCACATCGTTATCCGAGTACGATTTAGGTTTTGGAATTGATTCTAGAGAGACTTTACCGTTTTTTTTGAGTAGTGCTTTCATAAGCTTTTTGTTTTAAAAATAGCAACGACCCTGACTTTTCTGAATTAGGTTGAAGCAGAATGAGGTACGATTTGCTTTGCTTTACTCGCTTCGCTATCGCCTTTTCATGAAGTTATAAGCACAATCTCCTATGAATTGGGTTTGAGGGTAAGGGGGTGCGGTGCTTGGTGTGTGATGAGCGGGTTCGAAAATCAAGCTCGCGATCGCCTCATAAGTATTGTCTATACCAAAAAGCGAGATCTCAATGAGCCTAACACACTTTCAGAAATTCTTGATCGCCTCATGGTTGATTTAGTTTTGCATAGCGACAAATAAAAAGTCACTGTACAAAATGGAAAATGACCAGTTGCGATCGCGCGCTATTTCCTCTTGAGCGTTGGCTGGAACGGATTGACGAGAGAAAGGGCGATCGCGATTTCGGATAGGGGAAAAGCGATCGCCCTTTCTTTACAAACTAAAAATAAGGGCGATATGCTCCTTATTTAAGTTGCATTTATTGTAAGTAAGAACGGGCTGCGTTAGATAGTTGCTCGTCCTACTTTGTGCCAATACGCCACAATTTGCGGTCATTTTTCGCTCATTTCCCAAAGCCTTGAGCCTGTCCCCCTTTTTTTGCCTGAAACCAGAAAGCCCTAATGCACCTCGAACCTGGTAAGTTTACAAATCGCTACTCGCTGTCCCGCTCTCAAAAGCTTAGTGCTTTGTCTCTAGAATGACAAGAGCTTGCAAAAACTCTAACTTTTAGAGATTTACGCCCCGACCTCAATATCTCAACTTGATATCTTGCACCATTGTCAATAAAAGGCTCCCTAGCTGGGTGGGGGGCGGGTTTATATAGGACTTGCGGAATAAGTCTGCGATCGCAAAGGCCAGAATTAAAGATGGAATGAAGCAGGCGGATAGATAAGTCTATCTGATCTATTATGCACCCAAAAACAACTTTTGATAATGGGTGAGGCAAACAAAGAGGTGTTTTAGAAAATTGACCTGGCTTATTCAGCAAGCCCTAATTAGAGGAATTTTTGCTCGTTGGTGCGGTATCATCCTTTAATGCACGAATGCTAGTTTTAGCAGTCTCTGGGTACAAAGATCCAAATTCTTTCAAGGCTTGTCCTGACTCTTCGGCAATATTTTTCAACCTTTCCCCAGGAGCATCTTCTGTTTCGCGAGCTTCTTCATACCACTCATTTGTGGTTTTAGGTCTTACGGAGTCAATCTCATGTAATTTGTCGCGACCTTCATTGTTTGAGGCTATGTTATTGCGTCCATAATCAACATTTGTTGTCAGCAGTATAAAACCGACTAGGGCAACAGCAAAAAACCGCTTTACCTGAAATACATTAAGTAGAGAACTGATGCCAGCGATCGCACTAGAAACCAAATTTGTCATGACTATACTCCACGAGTTAATTCTTGAATTTTTTGAACTTTTGGCATATCCTTAGCTCTCTCCAAACTTAGCTACTGTATTTTCAGCCGAACTTAGCTTTAACCTGTAACTAGCCTGATGAATAGAGCGATAGATTGGCGACGATCTGTGTAAAAAACCAACCTATTTTCAAGCCATTAGCTTTTTTGAGTTCAAATATAAGAATAACGGCAGCAAACATGATTCTTCCTCTAACAGAAGTCATAGCTTGGTGATGAAAAAGATTATTTTTTCACAGGCTATTGTATAGCTGGAAACAATAAATTACTTCTTATGACAGAGGTTAGGGGCTACGATGCTCAGGAAAGAAGGGGAAGAAGGGAATAGAATCTGCGATCGCCTCTACGGGGAGCGGTTTCTGAGTGCTAAACTGGCAATTTGACAAAAATTGTAATAAAATGCAACAAAGTGTGCTATAATTGTGAATGTGTCAAAATGTAATGCCCCGTATATGCTGGAGCCTTTGAGCCCTGAACAACCATGTCAGCCTCTTTATCCCAAGCCGTCTTACTTGTAGACGGCTATAACATGATTGGACTTTGGCCGCGCCTTAGTGACAAGCGCGATCGCGATGGTTTGGAGATGGCAAGGCGGCATTTAATCGAGGAATTAGTTAACTACAGCGCTTTTCTGGGTTTAGACGCAAGATTGGTATTCGACGCTTACTATCAAGACACTCCCTGCGTTAAAGAAATTATTACTAAGAATTTATCAGTCTACTACACTGAATTTGGTCAGACAGCAGATACTTATATTGAAAAATCCTGTGCAGTCCTCCGCTACGAGTTGCGATCGCTTAAGCGGCGGCTAATAGTAGCTACCTCAGACAGAGCTCAACAATTGACAGTCGTCGGCTATGGCGCTGAATGGATGTCCGCCCTGCAACTCGCCCGCGATGTCGAATCTACCTGTCGCCAGCGCGAAGGTAGGCATAACCCCCGCAAGCAATCCTCTAGCCGTTTTCTTGCGAGTTCTCTCAATCCTGAATCGCAAAAGCGTTTGGCACAATTAAGAATGGGACTGGATTAATTAAAAATTAAAAATTAAAAATTAAAAATTATTTTAAATCCTATTTAGGGGCAGTTATAGCAACCGCTTTCGTCATTTAGGAAATTCGCTCATAGCTGAAACCATTGACTCTCTTCCGCTCTTTCCCTAGCCCCTAGCCCCTAGCCCCTAGCCCCTAACCGCCCTGGCGGTTGCTAAAAAAAAAGTTTGTAAAAGGCCTTGCCAAATCCAATTTTTATCGCTACTATTAGTAAATGTGGCTAGTAAAAAGGCTGCGATCCTCGGTAGCTCAGTGGCAGAGCGGTCGGCTGTAATGAACACCAGCAAAGGAGAAATCCAAAAGCTGAGATGACATAGCAGCTTTATCCGGTAACGGATACTGAAAAATCGGGTGAATTCAAGGAAGCCGCAGCACTTCGGGTGGCGGTAATCTTGAGCCAAGTCTGGCGAAAGGCAGTGGTTTCCACAAGTAGCCAGAAAGGTGCAGAGACTAGAGATGAGGAGCCTATCCAATAAATCTCACAGCGCCCGACATCCCGGAATGGGGATGATGAAATAGTCCACGCCTTACGGAAACGTTGGGATAAGTGTAACCGATTGGTCGTAGGTTCAAATCCTACCCGGGGAGTTAAAAAAAGCCGGAAGTTAGAAATTTCTAACTTCCGGCTTTTTTGCTAAATTTCTTTCTTCCTTCTTCTTAATCTTGACTATCCTGCGAAATCGGCGTTTCCCCAGTGCCATTATTCGCTCCATCTAACTCAACCTTATGCCCATTTACCTGATTTTGCAACAACTGCAACAGCATTGCTTCCAACTGCGATGATATTTCAACTTGCAGATTACCCGTGCGAATATTCAAATCTCGCTGGGGGAAAGGAATCTCAATCTTATGCTGCCGCAAATTTGCCTCTATTCGGTAATACAAATCGCTTTTAATTAAGAATTGCTTACTCGGTTGCGCCGTCCAAACTCGTAATTCAAAATTTAGGGCACTATCACCAAATCCCTTAAATAAAACTTGCGGTGGTGGAACTGAAAGCACGTCAGGATGACCAGTTCCCGCTTCCAATAAAGCGGTTTTTACTGCATTAACATCAGAATTATAAGATACTCCAATTGGCAGTCGTACTCCCGAAACAGGATTGTCATGGTTCCAGTTAATTAACTCTGTTTCCAAAAAGCGGGAATTAGGCACAATAATCGAAACTCGATCGAGAGTTCTAATCACTGTACTGCGACCGCCAATTCGCTCTACTATGCCTTTATATTCCCCAACTTCTACAAAATCGCCGATTTGAATTGGACGCTCCAAAATTATCACAAGTCCGCTGCCAAAGTTTTTGGCAATATCTTGCAAACCAAACCCAATCCCGACACCGAGAACACTAGCTAAAATAGTTAAGGAACTTAAATCTAGTCCCCAAATTTGTAACAAGACAATAGTGCCGATTGCAATTAAACTATATTTGGTAATAATCGCGATCGCTTCCTGGGCTCCGCGATTGATTCCTGCTACCTCCAAAATGCGCGCTCGCAAAACAGTAGTAGCTGTATGGGCAACAACTATCAACCCCCACAGAAAACCGCACAGAATCAATAAATCCGTGACAGAGTAAGCCTTTTCACCGACAGTAAAAATCTTGGAAATGAAGCTAGCAATCAGAATATTCGCGATTTTATAACTCCATCTCCGCGTCAGTGGAAATAGATTAGTAATGTAAAGCAGCGTAGCTACCCATAAACCGAATCGCGTACTAGCGAGGGTGAGATTGAGCAATAAATCAAAACTGCGCGGCGGATTTGGCTGAGATGGATTGGGTTCTGGAAAGAACATTCGTAACCCTCGGCGCAGGGTACGCGGCCAAAACCAACCTAAAACAATGTGAAATGCGATCGCACCCATCAAAATCGCGATCGCATTCACCACCGCATCTCGAATATACTTACCGCTACGTTGTTGTTGAGCTTCATTCACCGCTTGCTGAATTTGCGCCGCCCAAGTTCCCGCCTGTTCCCCTGGACTGCTACCTGCTGGTGCATCTAGTTGTGTCACCGTCAACAAGTATCTAGCAGATGTATCTGGAGGAGAAGAATTTGCTTTTAAATCTTTATTCGAGACAGAAACTAATAATATCGTTGGTAATAGATTGCGTTCCTCTACCTTTACCTGTACGGGTTCAGAAGATGAGACAGCATCTTTTAGTTGCGAATTAATTAAATTTGCCCGTTCCTTAGCTGTAAACTGTCCTGAACTGCTAACTTGAAAAATTTGCCTCCCATCTAAAATTACTGGCGCTAAGTCAAATTTGGTGCTAACTTGTGCTAATGCTGGAAAAGCCAGGAAAATGCAGGCAAGGGCGAGAATTACCCCAGCGATGCACCTTCCTGAGAAAACCATGAATTTATTGCGGTTTTTCTTCTCGATCGCTTTCACCCTGCTAGTACAGCCATTTCCATTTCCATTACTTTTTGCCTTGAGCATAAGTTCAAATACAAATTACCGCCAACTACTCTAAAATTTAGTTGAAGAGCGCAGATTTAACAATTCTTGGGTCGAAGCCAAAAGTTTAACAGTAACAGCCACAATTTCAACTTCGGGATTTAGTATAAACCGCCAACCAACCTTAACTCCAAATACCGGAGTTTGTACCTTACCGCTTACGTGAATTTCCCGATTCCCATCTTCTAAAGTTTCGATAACAGCCTGTTGCGGTTCCAGTTGCATCCCTTTAGCTTCGGCTTTGAGGTAGAGTGCGATCGCATCTCTGCCCACAATCGGATCTTCAAATGGAGCATAGAGCACACCGTCCGCAGCAAACAGATTAGCTGTAGCCTCAAAGTCGCTACAGTTGAAAGTTTGAAAATAGCTATGCACCACTGGATCTAGGGGATTAGTTGTACCAGGATTAGCTATCAAAATTGTTTCAGTCATGAAAAGTCTCGATAATTTAGTTATTTGAGTTTTACAGGATTTACGTATTCACTACCACCCTCTCTAGGTAGATTAAGTAGTCGGACATAAATAAACGCAGCCATGTCATTGCGAGCGAAGCGAAGCAATCGCAGGGGTTTGGGATTGCTTCGCTTTGCTCGCAATGACATCATTTATTTTTGTCCAACTACTTAGTAGTTACAAGGGCCAAGCTTTTCTCTTACCAGACGATCTCTAGCCCTGTCTAAGTCCCGATAAAAAACCTGGTTTCATAGAAGAATCCAGGTAGTTTAAAATATGCTAACAGTGGAAACTTAAACTCTATAATCAGAGAAAGTTCTTAGCCTTTTGCTTTACTTAGCCATCAAGTTAAGTAACTCTTGAGGAGATGCGAGCAAGTCGATCGCCACAAAGAAAATCTTGCCTTGAGGATCTATTAAAAACCGCCAAGCAATGTTCATACCAACACTCGCGCCAAACCAAGGAGTTTGAACTTTTCCTGTCACTTTAATCTGCGTGTAGCCATCGACAACCTCAGATACGCCGCGCTCTGGCATCATTTTCAAGCCAACACACTCTTCGCGCATATAGGCCAAAATTGCCTCTTGACCGACGATCGGCTTCTGGAAAGGTGGTTGTAGAGCACCCTTGGGAGCAAATAGACCAACAGCAGCCTCAAAGTCAAAGGCGTTCATGTTGTTAATGTAGCCAAGTACTGTCGGGTTTGTAACGCCTTCGATCGTGACTTGAGTCCGTTGCGCGATCTCAGTTGGGGGCACTACGGGATCTGCAACTTTAGCATAGCTGCCAGGAGCATTCGGATCGAAGCCCATGTTGACTACAGCATTACGCAGCACGGTGATTTGCTGACCACCATCAAGTTGCCGGATTGTTTGCAGCACTGCTGAGGCATTAGAAGAAAGCTTATAACCAGGTGGGATCGGAGCTACGAGTCCCTGAGCCATCCATTCTCCTAACTGATACCAGAAGCCCAATTTAATGTTCATGCTGAAGGAAGCATAGGAACGGTTAAGAGGAGTGTCAACACGGTTAGCTAAATCGCACATGACCTGTGTTTGAGCCAAAGGAGGCATCTGCTTAATTTGGGCTAGCAAACCATCGGCGATGACCATGCTGGCGGCTCCTGGGGCAGCAGGAGTAATTGTGATCCCCATTTCGGTGTAGGCAAACCAGAGTAATGCTAGTTGATCTTCAGCGCTGAGCTGGGCAAACTTGGCGATCGTGTCTGGGACAGCACTCGCAACCTGAGTGTTAGAGAAAATACCCTGAGCGGTCTCAATAGTAAACGGCATATGTAAATAGAGATTTTTGTTGTTAAGTTGCGAATCCAGTATCTGGGCTTCGTGAATCTCTTCTCCTTGTTTACACTATGTAACGATTTATTACATTTTGTCAACATACTTTGCAAATTCAGTAGTTTTAAAATTAAGATTATAAGTTTGCGTTATTTATCTCATCCTAAATAATCGCCCATATCATATAAGCGCTAAAATATCAAGAGATAATCCCAGAAAAAACTAAAGCCATAACTGGGAAAGATTTCTGAAACCTTGAGAGGCATCCAATGAAATCCCCAATTACCAGCACTCAGATTAAGCAGAAAGCTTTAGAATTGGGATTCCACAAGGTGGGGATAGCGCAGGCAGATGATGCCCCTTATTCAGAGGTAGAAAGGTTGCAGGGTTGGTTGAAGGCTGGATATCAAGCAGATATGGCATGGATGGCTAATCCAAAGCGCCAGGATATTCGTCTAGTGATGCCAGAGGTACAGTCATTAATATGTATTGCCCTCAATTACTATACTCCTCACCAGCGCCCACAAGGGTCAGAATATGCGAAAATTTCTCGCTATGGTTGGGGGCGGGATTACCACAAGGTGATGCACAAAAAGCTGAAGGTGTTAACTAACTGGCTGCGATCGCAAGGTGAGGGAATTGAAGCGCGATATTATGCAGATACTGGGCCAGTACAAGATAAAGTTTGGGCCGAGCGGGCCGGTATTGGGTGGATTGCGAAGAATGGCAATGTAATTTCGCGGGAGTATGGTTCTTGGATATTTTTGGGGGAAGTATTAACGAATTTGGAGTTAATGCCTGATACTCCTCACGCCGAACATTGTGGCACTTGTACTCGCTGTATTGATGCTTGTCCTACTGGGGCAATTACTCAGTCTTTTGTGGTGGATGCTAATCGGTGTATTGCTTATCATACGATTGAGAATCGAGATGAGAAGTTGCCTGATGCCATTACTTCTCATTTACAGAATTGGGTTGCAGGTTGTGATATTTGTCAAGATGTTTGCCCTTGGAATCAACGTTTTGCTAAGGAAACGGATATGGTGGAGTTTCAGCCTTATCCTGAAAATATAGCGCCGACTCTCACAGAACTAGCGGAAATATCAGATGATGAATGGAATCGGAGGTTTACTGCTTCGGCTTTGCGGCGGATTAAGCCAGAGATGTGGCGAAGAAATGCTAGGTTGAACCAGGAAAGGAATAAAAGTGAATTAAATGATTAATAATTAGTTAGTTGCTTATTGCTAATGGCTAATGGCTAATTGCTAATTGCTAATTGCTAATTGCTAATTGCTAACTAAAGGTAAGGTGGGTGTTCGTCAGAAAGCGATTTTTTTCATAGCAATAGGTGGTTGTCGGCGAGCGCCCACCCTACAAGTCAACAACTAACAACTAACAAATAACTACTAACAATTAAAAATGACTAAAGTAATTATTTTTGATTTTGACGGTACTTTGGCTGATACCTTAAATGCGATTGTGACTATTACTAACCGCTTATCTGTGGAATTTGGTTATAAACCCGCTACTAAAGACGAACTTGCAGAAATTAGAAACTTAAATTCTTGGGAAATTATCAAGCATTCAGGGATTTCTATGTTTAAACTGCCATTTCTAGTGAGAAGAGTAAGAAAAGAGTTGAGAAATGAAATTCAAGAAATTAGATTGTTTCCCGGAATTAAAGAAGCTCTACTAGAGTTAAAAAATCAAGGTAATCAACTGGGGATTATTACTTCTAACTCTAAAGAAAATGTTTTAGCATTGATGGAGAGAAACGGGTTGGAAGAAATATTTGATTTTATTTACACGGGAACGACGCTATTTGGCAAACACAAAGTGATTAACAATTGGCTAAAGCAAGCTGCTGTCAAGCCAGAAGAGGTTGTTTATGTAGGAGATGAAACGAGGGATATAGAGGCGGCTAAAAAAGCTAAAATTAAAATAATTGCTGTGAGTTGGGGATTTAATGCAAAAGCAGCTTTGGCAGAACATAAACCTGATTTTTTGATCGAACACCCCCATCAATTAATTGAAGTTATAAAAAACTGGTGATCGGGGATTAATCTGTTTCGCCTCGGTTTAATGCTGTTAGCACTGCTTGCTGGCTAACATCCTGGTAAACTTTACGTAAATACTGCATAGCGGCCTCCATTGGAGAAGTTGATTTGTTACTTTTATCTCCATCAGTTGCTAGAATTAGTGGCCCTAAAATATCTAAAACTGTTTCGCTGGCTGGCGGCGGTACTATTACTACTAGAGATGATTCTAGCTTTTGGTTATATTCCCAAAACTGGTAAACTTTTGGTAATTGGTAATTGGTAATTGGTAATTGGTAATTGGTAATCGTGGAATTTTCCTCTGAGTCAACTTTAGCACTGTTTTCCTCTCCTTTTCCTCGCAATTGTCGCAGTTTTGTCAAAATTTGTTCTTTGGTTCGTCCTCGGAGTTGAAAGAGTACAAATGGGTCTTCGCTGAAGCGTTCTCCTAACAAGTAGTAAACTGCACTAATGTGTTTACAAGGATTGGCTTTATCGGGACAACTACATTGGGAATGAACATCGGACAAGTTAAAGGGAAATAGTCTCTTACCAGCAACGGCAAATACATCTTCAATATTTTGGGGCATTTCTCCTGCTAATAGTTTGGCAGAAAAAACTGCTCTTTGAGCCATATTTTCAGTGATATAACCCCAATCTTCGTCGCTGAAAGTATCTAGCCAAAGAGAAATTTGATATGGTTCTGGTTCTGTGCCTCTAACTTGGGCAATTACCTTTTGACCTTGAAACTCAATGCTCAGAACGTTACCCTCTCTTGCATACTTCCAGCCTCGTTCTAAACGCTTTTTAAAACGATAGGAATTGATCAAATCAAGCCATTGTTCTGTCCACCATTGTTTGTCGCTCATAGGTATTTTAGGTTTTAGTTTTTGAATTTAAAGTTGTACAATCAATGTAGGGGCAATTCCCCTGTGGTTGCCCGTATCAATGCCTGCGGCTGGCTACGCCTACGGGGGTAGGCACGGGGGCACTACCCCTACAAATCTGTATGAATGATTTAAGCTTGCTATATTACTCTCCTTCTTCTTCAATGATAGCATTGCGGTCTAGTATTAGTAAATTACGTAATTGGTCTGTATCAAGTTCTGTAAGCCAATTTTCGCCACCGCCAACTACTTGCTCAGCTAGAGCTTTTTTACTTTCTATCATGTCATGAATTTTCTCTTCTAAAGTACCCGTGCAAACGAATTTATGTACTTGCACATTGCGCGTTTGACCGATACGAAAAACGCGGTCTGTTGCCTGATTTTCTACTGCTGGATTCCACCATCTGTCATAGTGGAAAACGTGGGTAGCTCGCGTTAAGTTCAGACCAGTACCGCCAGCTTTTAAGGATAAAATCATAATCGGGGGCCCTTGAGGGTCATGCTGGAAACGGTCGATCATTTCTTCTCGTTGCTGTTGGCGAGTGCCACCATATAGGAATAATATTTCTCTACCTAAGTGTTTTTCTAAATGGGCTTTGAGTAGATGTCCCCATTCGGCAAATTGGGTAAAGATTAAGGCCCGGTCTTCGGCTGATAAAACCTCTTCTAACATTTCATCAAGTCGCTGTAACTTTCCTGATTCTTGAGAGTTAATTTCTAATTTTTTACTCTTCCCTTCTTCCTTCGATAAAATTGGATAGTTACAGATTTGCTTGAGCTTAACTAGCAAGGCAAGTATCATTCCTCGCCGCTGGATGCCATCAGCAGATTCAATAGCTGCTAATGACTCTTCAACAACTTTTTGATAAATGTCAGCTTGGTCAAGTGACAGAGGACAAAATACTGTCATTTCTTGTTTTTCTGGCAAGTCTTGGATAATGGTTTTGTCCGTTTTAAGGCGACGCAAAATAAAGGGTTGAACAAGGGAGCGCAAAGTCTGTAAAGAGTCTTTATCCCCATATTTCTCAATCGGTATTGCAAATCGTCTCTGGAAGAAATTACGCTGTCCTAAATAACCAGGATTAAGAAACTCTAAGATTGACCACAATTCTTGCAGTCTATTCTCTACGGGTGTACCCGTTAGAGCAATTTTAAATGAAGCTTCTATCTGTCGCACTGCTTGCGATTGTTTTGCCTCTGAGTTCTTAATATTTTGAGCTTCATCTAAGACTACACCTTGCCATTTAATGCTCTGAAGTTCTTTCGCATCTCGGTAAACTAGCGGATAGCTGGTAATTATCAAATCCTTGCCTTTAATTGCAGTAGCAAAGGCTTTACCTTTAGGTCGTTTATTGCCGTAATGTTGTAAAACTTTCAGGCTAGGCCCGAATTTCTTGACTTCACGCTCCCAGTTGCCTAATACTGAGGTCGGACAAACGAGTAAGGTAGGACTTTCTAGTAATTCTTGTTCTTGCAGGTGCAGCAGAAAAGCGATGAGCTCTGCGGTTTTTCCCATCCCCATATCGTCCGCTAAACAAGCCCCCAACCCCCATTTTTCTAAGAAAGATAACCAGCCAACTCCTCGTGCTTGATATGGGCGCAATTCTCCCTGAAAACTCTTAGGATTGATGGCATTTACTGATTCATTGTTACTGAGAGTATTGAGTAATTCCTGAAGTTGACCTGTGGCTTCAAAGCTAACTACTGGAAGTTTTTCTATTGTCTGAGTGTCGCCGGAAGCTAAACGCAAAGCATCTTCTAAAGAAAGTGTCATTTGATCTTTGCGACTGGCAAAAAAAGCTTGAGCAGCTTTGACATCGGGAGCTCGTAATTCTACCCACTCGCCGTTTATTTCTACTAAAGGCGAATTAAGAGCGATTAGTCTGTCAAATTCTGCTTTGGAAATTTGTTGTCCGCCGATGGTTAATTTCCACTTGAAATTTAGTAGGCTTTGTAAGCCTATCCGGTTGTCAGCAGTTTTTAATGAGGTAGTCGGCGTTTCTGCTTGAATACTTAATCCTAAACGACTTGCCCATCCTTCCCTATTCGTTAAACTCGGCGGCAAAATTACACCTAATCCGGTGTCAGTAAATCGCCACGCAAATGACTTGATAAATTCGTAAGCTTGCAGCGGGTTAAGGTGACAATATTGAGGGCTTTGCTGTTGTAATGTTGGTTCGATTAAGGGATAAAGTTTTGAAGCTAAACCCAAGCCACTTAGGAGGTTTTCTTGAGGAAATTCTAATGTCCTTCCTCGATAATTTAAACGCTCTACTGGGTGATTCCAGATAGTTGTTGCATCTACTAAAAATTGTGGGTCATCGGCTGCTTGCAGACAGTAATTTAAAGTCCAGTCTCTTTTGCCTGATGAGGGTGGAATTAGGTGAAATCCAGTGCGAAATTGATTTTGTTCTGCGAGGGCTAAAAGTGGGGATTTCCAAGCGGCGATCGCATTTTCTAAACGTTCTAAGTTATCTGGTTCTAATTCTACAATATTGGACTCTTGTTTTAAGGCTTTTAGCCATCCGCGTACAGGGTTTATTGCTGCGATTTCTAAATTTTCATGGCAGGATATTCGCACTTGAGTATCGATGATTCTGCTCAAAAAGCCTTTCAGCAATTCTTGAGAAGTTGGTGGCAAATCTATTGATTTTGGTAATTGGTAATTGGTAATTGGTGATTGGTAAATTTCTTCTTGGTTGTCCCCTCTTCCTTCTTCCTTCTTCCTTCTTCCTTCTTCCTTCTGGTAAGTACGGCAAGCAGTTGGCATTTGTTTGGCAAAATTTGCGAGGCGAATTCGATCTGTTTCGCTGTCGAGTAAGGGCTGCCAAATTGCTATTTTAGAACCGTTTAAGCTTTCTAATGCTGGTAAGAATTTACCTCTAGCTAGTAAATCTAAACTCCATCTACTGACGTGCGACCAAAAACGTAAGTCCGAGCCGACAAAAGATTCTGCATCTGCACCAAGGGGGAGTGCTTGTAAGAAGGTAAATGCTTCTAGGGGATGAAGATAGAATCCTTCTATTTGCCAGGGGTAAAGGTACTGCGATTCTGTTTCTGTACTTTCTAAAGATGTGGTTGCGGAATGCAGGGGGATGAGATTTTCAGTGGATGCTAATATCTGGGTGGGGAGTGCGATCGCGCGATTTTCCCACCGATTTGATAATTTTGAGGTGGTAATTTCTGGGTCTTTAATTTTCTGGGATGTCTTCGACTTACCTTTTTTTTGCTTTTGGGTTTCCGGGTGATTTTTTTGTGGCTTTTCGTCGATTTCTGGTAAGAGCCGATTTAGTTTTTTTGATTGGTGTAACGATATTAAGAAATTATTTAATTCTGCTTCCCCCATTGTATATGGATTGTGCAAATATTCGCTAGTTTCAGGGGTAGAGCTTGGGGTAATTCTCCGCCAAGTTTCTCCCCAAATAAATAAATAACCGCCGCGCTCTAGTAGCCAAGTACCGTGTAAAATTGCCATTTATTTTATCCTTATACTCTCCGATTATTTGGAAGAGCTATCTATATTTAGTGCTATTGATTCAATTATTGTAAGTAGTAAGCTCATAATATCATCTTAGGACTTACGCACCGATCGCGTAGCGCCGCCCAGAGAGCGGTGTTACGGCATTAACTTTTAATTTTTAATTTTTAATTTTTAATTTCCTGCGGCGTTACGGTATTAATTTTTAATTTTTAATTTTTAATTTTTAATTCCCTCTCGCACTCTAGCTGTTCTAATGTTACGATTGCCACAGAGAAAGAACTGTGGTAGATAAAGGAAAGACGACTACATGGTAGATATAGACAGGTCAATATCCTTTGATGGACGGGATATTAGGCTGAAGATTGGCTTACTAGCACCGCAGGCAGGAGGTGCTGTTTTGATCCAGTCGGGAGACACCTCGGTTTTAGTCACAGCTACCCGCGCACAGGGTCGAGAAGGGATTGATTTCTTGCCCCTGCTGGTAGATTACGAAGAGAGATTATATGCCGGAGGTAAAATTCCGGGTGGTTTTTTGCGGCGGGAAGGTCGTCCGCCAGAAAAAGTAACTCTCACGGGTCGTTTGATTGACCGTCCGCTGCGGCCGCTGTTTCCAAGCTGGTTGCGGGACGACATTCAGGTTGTGGCTACAACGCTCTCGATGGACGAGGAAGTGCCGCCGGATGTGCTGGCGGTGACGGGGGCTTCAGTGGCGGTGCTGCTGGCAAAGATGCCGTTTTACGGCCCGATGGCGGCGGTGCGCGTAGGTTTGGTGGGTGATGATTTTATTATCAACCCAACCTATAAGGAGATTAAGACGGGTGAATTGGATCTGGTGGTAGCGGGTTCCCCCGACGGGGTGATCATGGTGGAAGCGGGTGCTAACCAGTTACCAGAGCGGGATATTATTGAGGCCATTGATTTTGGTTACGAGGCTGCGTCTGATTTGATTCAGGCTCAGCGGGAAATCATGGCGGAGTTGGGGATTGAGTTGATACGGGAGGAGAGGCCGGAAACAGACCCGACGCTGGAGAATTTTATCCGCGATCGCGCCGAAGCTCCGATCAAACAAATTCTATCTCAATTTGAGTTAGATAAAAAAGCTCGCGATACCGCCTTAGATGAGGTGAAGGCAGCAGCGGTGGTAGCTGCGATCGCAGAACTTGCCGAAGACGATCCCGTGCGCGTAGCCGCAGGTGTTGATAGCAAAGCGATCGCTAATGTCTTCAAAGATGTCACCAAAAAGCTGATGCGCCGCCAAATCGTCGAAGACGGCGTGCGCGTGGACGGCCGCAAGCTAGACGAAGTGCGCCCAGTGTCCTGTCGCGTCAGCGTATTGCCCTCACGAGTTCACGGGAGTTCGCTGTTTAATCGCGGCTTAACTCAAGTGATGTCTGCTGTCACTCTCGGAACTCCGGGAGATGCCCAGGACTTGGGAGATGACTTACACCCCCAAGACGAAAAGCGCTATTTGCATCACTATAACTTCCCCCCTTACTCTGTCGGAGAAACCAGACCGATGCGATCGCCCGGACGACGGGAAATCGGTCACGGAGCCCTAGCAGAACGGGCAATCCTCCCCGTATTGCCTCCGCAAGCAGATTTCCCCTATGTAATCCGGGTAGTTTCAGAAGTCCTTTCCTCCAACGGTTCCACCTCAATGGGTTCCGTTTGCGCCTCGACGCTAGCATTAATGGACGCAGGCGTTCCCCTGATCCAACCTGTAAGCGGCGCGGCGATGGGATTAATTAAAGAAGGCGATGAAGTCCGCATCCTCACAGACATTCAGGGGATTGAAGACTTCTTAGGCGACATGGACTTTAAAGTAGCGGGCACCGATACCGGGATTACAGCTTTGCAGATGGACATGAAAATATCTGGTTTACCCTTACAGGTAATCGCAGAAGCCATCCACAAAGCCAAACCCGCGCGGCTGCACATTTTAGAGAAAATGCTCTCTACCATTGACAAACCGCGCACAACGATGTCACCCTTCGCGCCTCGCCTGCTGACGCTGAAGATTGAACCCGAATTCATCGGTTTAGTTATCGGCCCAGGTGGTAAAACCATTAAAGCCATCACCGAAGAAACAGGCGTAAAAATTGACATTGACGACGACGGCACTGTAACGATCGCAGGTAACGATAGTGAAAGAGCCGCTCGCGCCTACAATATTATCCAAGGCATGACGCGCAAGCTAAATGCTGGAGATGTCTACGTTGGTCGCGTCACCAGGATTATTCCGATCGGTGCTTTTGTCGAGATTTTACCTGGAAAAGAGGGAATGATTCATATTTCCCAATTAGCGGATTACCGCGTAGGTAAAGTCGAAGATGAGTTGGCTGTTGCCGATGAAGTGATCGTGAAAGTGCGGGAGATTGACAACAAAGGCCGGATTAATTTAACGCGCTTGAACATTCACCCAGATGAAGCCGCCGCCGCCCGCGAGCGATAAACTGATAACGAGGAATGGCTAATTGGTAATTGGTAATAGGTAATTGCAGATTACTAATTGCCGATTAGCAATTACCTAGTTCCCCACAGTTAACTGTTAACTGTTAACTGTTAAAACCAGTAAAAAAAATATATATAAGTCTTTTTTTTGATAAATTCTGCCCTTATAAATAACTTTATAGATAACTAAATTATTCTGCCTTTATATATTTTCTGTCTTCTGCCTTCTGCCTTCTGCTTTGAGGAATCATGGTAATACTACAACATCTGTGGGAGTTAATATTATTTCTAGTGATTTTATTGGGGCCATTGCCTTTATGTTTATGTTTTGCTCTGATTAATCAAACCGACAATATTAAATCTTCCTTACCCCATTTTTTATTAGTAATATTAACAGCATGGAGTATTATTCAAGTTAGTCTAGGTCTAATTTTAGGAACCTTTGAAAAACTAACTCTAACTCCAGTTATTTTTACAGAACTTATTATTTCTATTATCGGTTTTTGTCTGATTTATTTAAAAAAATATACTTTTTCATTTGTGCTTGCAAAGCTACCAAAGCTCAAACAACCACTCAATAAAATTGAACTACTAATTATTAGTTCTGCGGCTGCTGTGGCGCTGGTTCTCTTGTTGATAATAGCAACCAAGCCAATCACTAACTACGATTCTTTGTGGTTTCACTTACCCGCCATCTCTCGCTGGTACCAAACAGGTGCTTTAACTTTATTAGACTCAACAGGAAATTGGATCTTCGATCACCAAGATGCCATAGTTTACCCTTATAATTGGCACATTTTAAATTTTCTATCCGTTCTCCCTTTTGGCGAAGATTTCCTCGTAGCTTTTCCTCAGCTAATTGCTTGGATAATCCAGGGAATTTCCGTCTATCTTTTGAGCATTTATTTTGGTGCAAGTCGCATCAATAGCATGGCAGCTTCATCTTTATTGTTGACTGTGCCGATGATGATTAACCAGGTTAATACTATTCATATAGATTTACCATTGTCTGCATTGTTTACTGTAAGTCTATATTTTGGCTTATCTTATTATAGCCGCAGAATTATATCTGATTTTGCTCTATTTTTGGCTGCCTTGGGACTGTTTACAGGCATTAAAATCACCGCCATTATTTATGGGGCTTTTATTTTGGGGGGATTGGCAATATTAGAACTTAAAAAAATCTGGTTAAGACCCAAAAATACACAATTTAATTTTCAGCTAAAATCACCCCTACTATTCTTAGGAATAGCCCTATTATTGTTTCTAGGAGGATTTTGGTATGTGCGAAACCTTCTGCACATCAATCATCCAATTCAGAATTTTACTGTACTTTCGCCAAGTCTGCCTGTATCTCCACCGCCGAAAAATTTAGAATCACCCGAATATTTAAAGATTTGGAAAAGCACTTTATTGAATCAATTTGACATCACAAAAATATCTAATTGGCAAATTTTTATCTCCCAAATAATTGCTAGATTGCAGTTGCCATTCATCGCCATGTCATGCCAGATATTAGCATGGCTAGTTTTCGCCAGCTTTAAGAAGCGAATACCCCCAATAAATGAGAAATTTGTTTCTTTGATTATTTTACTTGTTGGCACAGGTTTTTTGTATTTTATTACACCATTTAGTTCTGGTACTGGAGGCGAAATAGTTGGTCAGCTAGGCCCTTTGTTAGGATTTAATCTAAGATATGGATTTCCATTTTTAAGCACGATCGCTGTCACCGCAGCCGTGAGTGCTACCTTAGTCAGAACTACAGATAAATTAATTGTATTAACTGTTTTAATTAGCAGTATTGTAGGTATTTTTAGCAGTGAGATTTTTGATGCTATCAAGAATGCCTCTTTTACGGGAAATAGTATAATTTGGGGTAGTAAACTGATTGACCAGTTTAAATCTTCTCCGATAGAAGCTAGTAAAACAGTAATCGCAATACTGGGCCCTAACCTGATTGATATATGCAAATATGTAGGAATTTATTTGATTTATTTATTGTTTATTTATCTCCTGACTTGGCAATTATCTCAGAGTAGATTTCTAACAACACTATTACCTCCCTTTCAGCGTTTAAGTCAGACAATTGTGATTTGTAGTTGTATAGCGTTAATAGCTAGTACAACTTGGGTGTGGCGAGAAAAACGAGAGGTAAATCGGACTGAAATTTATCAAGGAATGTATGACTATCTTGAAAAGAATACACTTCCTGGTGAAAAAATTGGATTCTTTTTAAGTCACCGCAGTTACCTTTTTTACGGAAAAAACCTAAATCGGCAAGTTTTATATATTCCCTTGAAAGAAAAATTTAATCAGAGTACTAAATGGGCTGATAATTTGCGGCAAAATGGCGTTAAAATAGTTGCATTAGGGCCTTTGACTTCCCTTGATGAAAATACGAAGAAAACTGTATCTTGGTTAACGAGTGATGATGGGTATTTGGAATCTGTTTGGGGTGAAAATGTTAGTCAAAAGTCTGTGTTATATCGATTGAAAAGTAAATAATTGCACTCGGTAAAACCGTTCTCTGGGCGGTATATTACCACCCAAAGGGCGGCGTTACAAACCACTAACAATTAACAAAATAATGCTTAATAAAGAACCACCTTTATTTTCTGTAATTATTCCTACTTATAACCGTCCCGATCGGTTATGTATTTGTCTTCAGGCGTTAGTTAAAGTTGATTATCCCCGCGATTATTTTGAGGTGATTGTTGTCGATGATGGTAGTAAAATGCCACTAGAAAATTATGTGATTCCCTTTGAAAAGTGGCTGAATATATCACTACTAACACAACCAAATTCAGGGCCGGCAAAAGCTCGAAATATGGGTGCAATGGCGGCAAAAGGTAAGTTTTTGGTATTTACTGATGATGATTGTACGTCGGCTGCTGATTGGCTGAAAAATTTAGAAATTAGAGTTACGGCTATACCCGATTGTTTAGTGGGTGGTAAAACTGTTAACGCTTTGCCCGATAATCTTTATTCTACTGCTAGTCAACAACTCATCGATTATCTTTATAGTTATTATAATGCTAATCCCGATCGAGCGCGATTTTTTGCTTCTAATAATTTTGCCATATCAACAGCTTATTTTCAAAGTATAGGCGGGTTTGATACTACTTTTCCTCTGGCTGCTGGTGAAGACCGGGAATTTTGCGATCGCTTGCTCGATCGAGGCTACTGTATGATCTATGCTCCTGA
Organism: Kamptonema formosum PCC 6407; assembly: GCF_000332155.1. Lineage (GTDB taxonomy): Bacteria > Cyanobacteriota > Cyanobacteriia > Cyanobacteriales > Microcoleaceae > Kamptonema > Kamptonema formosum. Next base: position 1,370,228 of record NZ_KB235903.1, read on the forward strand.
AGTTGTAGTTTATCATGCTCACGAACTGACGCTGAGTAAATTTTGGCAGCAGCAATTCAATTATGGTCGCGGTGCTTTCCGTTTTCAGCAAATCAGCGCTGAACGTGGTAGTAGGCAAATGCAGCATCCCTCATTTTATCTCAATTTACTAACTTATCCTTTTTCCCAGCCATCAGGTATAAAAATGCTGTTAATTGCAGGATTATTTATACTTTCGCAAGTGGGAATTGCAGCCGGATTGTTTTGGGAGAAGGGAGAAGGGAAATGGGGGAGATGGGGGGATGGGGGGGGTGGGGAAGATAGAGGAGATGGGGGAGATGGGGAAGATAGGGGAGATGGGAAATTAGCAATTAAGTAGAAGGAAGAAGGATTTAGTTATCTAGGAGAGAAGGAAGAATGTTTATACATTCAGCTTTTTAGCCATCCTTATCTTATGTTTAATTAGGTGGATTTACTTGGCAATTAGCAATTAGCAATTAGCAATTAGTAATTAGTAATTATTATTGAGCTTGCGACTTGCTAAACCCCTTACTTGTTCGTCAGAATCGTGGAGCGATCGCGCTTGCAAAAGAGACAGTGCTCCGGGATGATGGGGATAGTGTTCGATAATTGCCTCCAAAGCTGTAAAGCGAGGATTGTAAGGGAAAGAACCTTTCTGGTTATAAGGGTCATTGATAGCGCGATCGCACAAAAATTCAAACATTCCTGGTTCTTCTTTCCACCCCCGCATCAATTCCAAGACTGCAATTACTCGCACATGAGAGTCAGGATCGCTTTCTGCTCTACTTTTGAGCCATGCTAAAGTTTCCGAGTCATTCTTCCAACCCCGTGCTAATTTTTGTACGGCGGCTTGTCTGACACTTGGGCTCTCGTCGCACTCAGCCTGGGCCTTCAACAAAGCCAAGGTTTCAGCATCGCCAGGCCACCTGGAAGCAAGTTCTTGTACGGCTGTCTGCCTTAGCGCTACATCATTTGAGTGAACTAGAGATTTCAGCCAAGCTAAAGTTTCCGGTTGGTTTGACCATCCTTGGGCGATTTCTTGGACGAGTACAGTTCGCAGGTAGGAATCGGGTTCTGAATCAGCTAAAGTTTGGAGGAAAGACAAGGTTTCAGACTCCTGCGGCCAACCCCTGGCTATTCCTCTGAGTGCAGCTTCTCGCACGTTCAAATGAGTATTTGACTCGGCTAGATTTCTTAGCCAGTGGAAGATTTCTGGATGTGAAGATCGCAGTTTAGCTATCTCTTGGACGGCCGCTTGTTGGACAATCCAATAATCATCCGATTCAGCTAATGTTTTTAATAGGGTTAATGTTTCTGGACTTTGCGGCCAACCTCTTGCTATTTCTTGAAGGGCGATTTCCCGTACTTCTACGTCGCGATCGCTCTCGGCTACAATTTTCACAAAAGTCCAAGTTTCCGGGAAATCTTGCCATCCTCTAGCTATTGCTTGTACAGCCACTTCTCGGACTGCGGAATTAGCCTCAGATTCGGCTATGGTTTTCAGTAACAGATAAATATCGCGATCGCCCCCCCAACCCTTCCCCAACTCTTCTAATGCAGCTTTTCGCACTTCCTTACTCTCGTCAGACTGGGCTAACCCCCTCAGCAAAGACAAAGTATCTCGATCGTCTCGCCAACCCCGCGCCAATTCTCGCAGCGCCACTATTCGCAGAGTTAAACTGCTTGTCTGGGTTAGTTTTTTGATTTGGGACAAAGTTTCAGCATCCTCCGACCACCCCCTGGCGATCGCTTCCCAAGCTGCTACTCGCACCGTTAAACTTTCGTCAGTTTCAGCAATTTTTCTCAGTAAAACCAAGATATTCGTTTGATTTGGCCAATTTTTAGCTAATTCCTGCACCCCTACAGTGCGGACTGCGGGACTGCTATCTAACTCCGCGAGGTGTAACAGCAAAGGTAATGTACCTGTCGCTTCCCGCCAACCCCTTGCCAACTCTTGAGCTGCTGCCGATCGCACGGCCCAACTGCCATCAGATTGAGCTAAGTTTTTGAGCAGGAACTCCATATCTCCCACTTGAGACCAACCCCGTGCCAATTCTTGAGCGGCGGCGGCGCGGACTTCCCCAGTGTCGTTGGACTCAAGCAGATTCAACAGCCAAGTATAGGTTTCCGATTGGTGTTTCCAAGTAGTCGCGATCGCTCTAATTGCCTGCGATCGTACTTGATAAGTTTCCTGCAACTCTTGAGCGCTTTGATATAAAATCAGAAAGCCAGTACCGTACTGAGATAAACTCTTAAAAGAATTGAGCAATCTAGTATCAACTGTTACTTTATCCCGATTTTTTGTTTCTAACAGACATTGAGCTGCCAAAAACAGATTGATAAATCTTTCTTCTTGACCGTTTTGGTCAATCAAATACTCAATAATTTCTGATACACCCTGTTCATCCAAGCCTCCTGCAACCAGCCGTAGGACTTCATGCCAGGATGCTTCCCGCCAGTGTCCCCCGAAAATTTGTGTTTTGAGTTCGGCTGTAGTCAGCTTGCCAGATTGAACTTGTTCTACGATTAACTCCGCCGCAGTCCGGGCATTATTGTCGGCAATAAGTTTTTGTAACATAGGTGTCGAGGCAGTTTCCAGGTAGCTGGCACGAATCTGATTGCTATTTTTATAGATTAAGGCATTTTTGCCCTTCTAGATAACTATAATGTTTCTACCCTTAGACCTTGTACCTTCTGCTATATTACCATTCCCCTCGAACCCTAAAAGCCGCCCAATAATAATAGGACTTACACTCATAGCTCTAGAAACCGGGTTTTTGAGAGCATCTGTGGGTCACGCAGAAGGCAGGAGGCAGGAGGCAGGAGGCAGGAGGCAGAAAGTAGAAGTAACAATGAAGTATTTTCGTAAAAAAACCCGGTTTATGAGGTTGGTGCGTAAGTCATGTAAGAATTACTATAGATATGATTTCATTGCAAAGAATTCCCTAAAATTATCGTAGTAGTAAATACGAAATCAGCCTTTTTTTTATACCTCATATCGCTTTTAAGAAGTTCTAGAAACTCTTGATGTCCCGCACTTGTCCGACCCACTAAACAACCCGCGCCATAAAAACCAATATCATCAAGCGGCAAATTATTGCCGTGATGTTGGTTAATATCATATAAGCCAGTATAGATTTTACCTTCTCTCTTGTACGTCTTGTACAAATCTCTGTATCCTGAGATTTGTTTTGTCTGTACTAAGGCTTCCTGAGCATCACCACCATTTCCCCAATGATAGCCTATTTCCCAAGCTGTATATTGACCCGGCTTGATACGGAAAGCTCCCATAACATCTTGAGGATGATCTGTGTAATAAATTCCGGGTTCTGTGGTTGCTTCCCACTTTTTTACGAGCCGAGGCTTACCATCAATCACTTCGATCGCTAATCGTAAGTCATTAAATTTATTCGGTTCGTTCTTGTTTAGTTTTCCATCTAGATTCATGCCCTCAATATACACAATGTTGTAATTTCCTTCGCCTGTAAACACTTGATATCCTTGACTTTTCATATAGCGGATAACTCGCTCGGCAAGAGAAGTCTTACGGTTCGGTTTTATGGCAGTTGGAGGTTTGTTCACCACATTAACTGCATAGGACGCAGAAACATCTAAAATAGAATTGGGAAATTCGTTAAAAGCTTTATTGATTAGTGACTCGCCCAAAGTCATCTTGTTAGTTGGCAATAGCAAAAACGAGATTGCACTCAAACAAAAAGCTAGAGGAATAGTCAAACTCCGCCGATTTTCGGGTTCATCAAAAATATGTTGACAATCAACTATACAAGATGTATTTTTTGTGAATTTAGCAGATTTTTTCATAACCTTAATCGCACCCTGAATAGACAACAACAATCTGCTAAATATTTTTGTACTTAACTTTGTACTTAAAGCAGACAAGACTTACGCTCATGGCCATAGAAACCGGCTTTTTCAGAGAATCTGTGGGTCACGCAGGAGGCAGAAGGCTGCTATGCAGAACGAAGTATTTTCGTAAAAAAACCCGGTTTCTTTGGTTGGGTGCGTAAGTCCTAGCAGAGTAAAACTAATCATTGTAATTTTCATATAAAAAAGTCAATACCTGTAAATAGGACATTGACAAATAACTTCATTTGTCCATTGCTGGTGTTGACACTATATAGCAACCGCCACAACGGTTACGACACTCGCTCATGGCCCAAACTATTGACTTTCTTCCCTTCTTTCCCTTCTTTCCCTTCTTTCCCTAGTCCCTAGCCCCTAGCCCCTAGCCCCTAACCGCCCTGGCGGTTGCTATATCTCTCAAAGCTCTTTCAGTAGCAGACGATGCAGGGTTTTTACCCTCCCTGCCGCGATCGCCCACCCTACGTTTAATTATGTCCGACCACTTAATAGTAAATATGATTTAAGATAGCAACCGCTTTCGTTAGTGAAGACACTCGCTCAGGGCTAAAACCATTAACTCTCTTCCCCTCTTTCCGTCCTTCGCCTCTTCCCCTTCTTCCCTTCTTTCCCTAGCCCTGAGCATCGTAGCCCCTAGCCCCTAGCGGTTGCTATAGTTAACAACCAAATTAGCTAAGGCTACTAGCAATTGCTTGGGTTCAATTGGTTTGGCGATGTGAGCATCAAAGCCTGCTTCCAAAGCTTGCGCTCGGTCTTGTTCCCTAGCATAGGCAGTTAGAGCTAAAGCAGGCAAATGTTCTCCCTGGAAAGCTTCTGAAGCTCTCACCTTGCGGATTAGTGAGTAGCCATCCTCAAGAGGTATCCCAATGTCGCTGACTAAAATATCTGGCTGCCAATGCTCCAAAGCTGCGATCGCTTCTTCCACTGAAGCCACCGCGATCGCAGTTGCTTCATACTCTTCTAGCAAAGCGACCAAAAACTCGCGAGTGTCTGACTCATCTTCGACTACCAAAACTTGGAGACCCGAAAGTTCGTTAGGGGGTGGAGCTTCGATACTAGGTAGAGATGGGACTGTTGGCGAAATTCCCAATCCGCGACTGTCAATACTCTGTTTGAGGGGCAGCCTGACTATAAAAGTCGAACCTTTGCCTTCTCCCTCACTATGAGCGTTAATGGTACCACCGTGCAGTTCCACTAAGTGGCGAGCGATCGCTAATCCTAATCCTAATCCGCCATAAGTCCTAGTTACAGAGCCATCTGCTTGTCGGAAGCGTTCAAAAACATAAGGCAAAAACTCAGCAGCAATACCTTTTCCAGTATCACGCACGGTGATTTCCACGTAGGAGTTTGATTCGGGACGAGGGGAGTGGGGAGCGGGGGGGCTGGGGGGCTGGGGAGCGGGGGGGCTGGGGAGCGAGGGAGATGGGGAGGATGGGGAGGATGGGGAGGATAGGGAAGATTTAACTTCCGCATCTCCCTCATCTCCCGCATCTCTCCCATCTCCTCTGCTCCCTATCTCCTCTGCTCCCCATCTCCTCTGCTCCCCATTTCCCCAGTCCCCAGTCCCCAACCACACTTCTACTTCTACTTGCCCGCCAGTGGGAGTAAACTTGATGGCATTGGAAATTAAATTCCAGACCACTTGCTGAAAGCGCTCTGCATCTCCCCAAACCAATCCCACTGCGGGGTCAATGAAGGTATCTATCTCTATTGACTTAGCTCCTGCCATTAAGCTTACAGAATTCATCGCGACTTCGAGGGTCTCTACGAGGTCGAACCAGCGGACGTTCAAGCACAGTTTCCCTTGAATAATCCGCGAAACGTCTAAAAGGTCTTCAATAAGCTGCTTTTGCAATCTGGCTTGACGCTCTATAGTTTCGAGAGCGCGAGCAGTTGTGGCTTCATTAAAGTTACGGCTACGGAGCAACTGCGCCCATCCTAAGATGGCATTCAGAGGCGTGCGGAGTTCGTGGGAAAGAGTTGCTAAAAACTCGTCTTTCATGCGATTTGCGGATTCCGCTTCGGCCCTGGCTTTGCGTTCGCGATCGAGTAACTGGGCTCGTTCTAACTCCGCTCGCTTGCGATCGCCGATATCTGCCACAATCGACATACAGTTAATATTGCCCTTAGCGTCGCGCACTGATGTTGCCCACAAGCCGATCTCGACTGGCGACCCATCTTTTTTTTGGCGGCGGGTTTCTAAACCCGTGAGGGCAAATCCGTCCCTAATTGCTTTCAAGTTGGCTTGGAATTCTTCTTGCTTGTCAGGGGGGATACAAGGAAGGAAATAACCTTTGGCTTCCTGTTCGCTCCAACCGAAAATCTTCTCTGAGGCTGGATTCCACATTTTTACTGAGCCGTCTTCGGCGCTAAAAACTGTAATCCCCAGAGGACAAGCTTGAATCAAGGCTTCAAGGGTTTGGTTAGTTTCCATCAGCGCTTCTTCAGTGCGTTTGCGATCGCTGATGTCCAAATTTACACCGATCGTCCGCAGGGGTAAACCTTGCTCGTCGTTGAAGGTTGTAGCTCTCAGGGCAATCCAGCGTATGCTGTTGTCGGGGCGGCAGATGCGGAATTCAATATCTAATTCTCCACCTGAATTTGTGACTTTGGCAATCTCCTGTTTTGTCTTGGCGATGTCGTCGGGATGCAGCAGTTGCGTCCAGTTTTCGTATTTACCTCCGAAACTCCCTGGTTCTAACCCGTAAAGCGCTTCTAACTCTTGCGTCCAGGTAATTTCACCAGTTTGGAGATTCCACTCAAAAGTGCCGATTTTCCCAGCCTGCTGAGCCAGTTGCAGCCGCTGTTGATTATTTTTCAGTTCCGCTTCGACACGCTTGATCTCAGTCATGTCAATGTAGAATGCGATCGCGGTTTCTTGCTCGGTAAAAGGTTCCGCCAGCATTGCACCACCAATGAGGATGGGGACGCGGCTACCGTCTTTGTGGATGTAATCTTTTTCTATAGGTGTTGCTACACCGTTGGCTCGGAGTTCTGCGATCGCGATCTGGTCGAGATAGGCTTGTTCTGGTGGCGTTAGCCGATCCCAACGTATTTGACCTGAGAGCATTTCTTCGCGAGTATAGCCAATCATCTTTAAAAGCGCTTCATTGGCATAACTAATCTGACCGTGAAAATCGCCGATCGCTACGCCGAAGACGTTAATCTCAAATAGTCTGCGGAAGATCGCCTCGCTTTCTTTGAGTGCCCGTTCTGCTTTTTTGCGTTCGGTGATTTCCTGCGTGACTATACTTACGCCCAAAAGCACCCCCTCGCTGTCATACACGGGGTGATAACTAACTAGCCAATCTCGGATAATTCCTGGCTGCTGCAAGGTTTCAGCTTGGATTTCCAGGTCGAGAATGGGTATGCTAGTAGCGATGACTTGGTGGTAAAGGGGCTCTAGTAAATCCGCAAGTTCTGGGATTACTTCTCTAACAGTCCGTCCCAAGTGTTGCGCGATCGCTCTACCATTGACAGCAGCTAAATACTCATTGATCCGCACAAAGCGCAAGTTTGTATCTACAAAGCACAGCCCGACTGGAGTCGTGTTATAAAGATGGTCGAGTTCTGCTAACTGGCGCTGGACTCTAGCTTCGCTTTCCCGCAGGGCTTGTTCTGTGCGCTTGCGTTTGGTGATGTCCTGAAAGTATACGGCGAGGCCATCACTCCAGGGATAAGCTCGCGCCTCGAACCACTGCCCGGAGCCGTTTGGGGCTAAGGCTTCTACCTGGATGGGGATTTGTTGAAACATCGCTCTATGGTACTGCTCGTAGAATGGAGAGCTTGCTGCTTCAGGAAATTTCTCCCAGATACAAGCGCCGAGCAATTCTGCTTTCGGCAATCCCGTCATGTTTAAAAAGCGGGTGTTAACGTAAGTGAATTGCCATTCTTTGTTAACAGTAAAGAAAGCATCAGTGATGCTTTCGAGGATGTTGGCAATTTTCTTGTTTGCTTGGCGCTCGGCTGCTTCTGCTTGTTTGCGATCGCTGATATCTAAAACAAAGAATGTTCCTCGATCCTTGCACCCCTCGATCAAACCTCCCCCAGCTAAAATCGGGATGCGGCTGCCGTCTTTGCGGATGTATTCTTTTTCGTAGGGCGTGCAACTACCGTTTGCTTGGACTTGAGCGATCGCTTCTGCATCCAGAGACCAGTATTCGGGTGGCGTGATATCTTTCCAGCTCAGAGCAAGTAAACGTAATTCTTCCCTTGTATAACCCAGAATTTCTAGCAGAGCATCGTTAGCATCAATGATTTTGCACTCTTGCTCCCAGAAACCGACTCCGATCGTATTAGACTCAACTACGCTGCGAAACCGCGCTTCGCTTTCTCGCAATGCTGCTTCTGTTCGCTTGGCTTCTGTAATTTCTGTCAGAATTACACCAACTCCCAACGTCTCCCCACCTTTAGCTTTTACGGGGTAGTAATTGCCCAGCCAATACCCGAAATCTCCCGGTATTTTGCTACATTCTCCGGTAATTTCAACGTTGAGCACAGACTCTCCACTGTCTAATACCTGCTGTATCGTATCTCCAAATCGGGCGGCACATTTAGGCAAGATTTCGTGAAATTTTTTACCCAAGTGTTCGCCTGCGGGAAAACAGTTGAGTTTTGCGAGTACCTCATTGATGCGGAGGAATCGCATTTCTCTGTCTAGAAAGCAGATTCCCAAAGGAGCAGCTTCTAGGAGTGCGTCAATTGAAGCAAAGGATTCGGCGGCTTGAGCTTGAGCTAACTGTGCTTTTCGGTAAAGTTGGGCGTTATCTACGGCGAGTGCGACGCGATCGGCAAGGTCTTCTAGCAATCTCAGGTCTTCCGAATTATATCTGCGACCGGTCTTGGTGGTGACGAAGGTAATCGCGCCTAGTACCCGTCCCCTCGCGATCAGGGGTACGCACAGGTGAGAGCCAAGTTGGAGCGATCGCAACATTTCTAGGTGCGTGCTATCCTGTGCCGCTGCCACTAAAATATCATCAGTAATTTCTGGAATCAGTTCTGGTTGTCCCGTCCGCATCACCAATCGATAGCCGTGAAGTGTATAAGTCTCGCCAGCCGCAGGCATTGCTGGAGTCGGGTAGCGCTGCTCTAACTGTTTGGATAAATCCACTTTTGAGGAATCGATGTGGATAGTCGCTAGCCGTCGCACTCTCCCATCTTCTTCCGCGATGTCAATATAGCAGCCGTCAGCAAGGGTAGGAACTGCCAATTCTCCTACATTTTTGAGGGTGGTTTCCCAATCGAGGGACGAAGAGAGGACTGCACTCGCAGTTGCCATAACTGCTGCTTGCTGTTCTGATGCTTCCGCTTTTGCCCTAGCAGCTTGTTCTGCAATTAATTGAATCCGCTGAGCTTCTGCTTCTCTAAGTTCGGTAATATCGCGAGCTACTACTAAAGCTGATTGTATTGAACTGTCGCTGTCAAATTCTGGAACTATCCGCGACTGATAGGTTCGCATTCCTTCAACAGTAGGAGCTTGGTATTCTATTGCTTGCTCTCTACCTAATGCAAAAACTTTGTCTAGCGTTTCGCCCCAGAGTTGGCATAAATCTGGTGGCGTACCCAATTCTCTGCTAGTTTTGCCAATGAATGCTGCTGCGGGCATTCCCATGTTCTTTTCTACGGCAGGATTTACATAAATGTACCGCTGTTCTCTATCAACTCGAAGGATGACATCGGGAGTGTTTTCTACGACTGCTTTAAATTCCTGCTTGCTGCGGTATAAAGCTTGTTGAGCTTCGACGCGGTAGGTGATATCTTCTAAGGTGCCGACATGACCGATAATTTTGCCCAGGTCTGAGAACATGGGAGCGGAACAAATGCGAACCCAGCGCAGGCCTCTCTCAGCGGTTAAAAAGCGAAATTCGTTTTTGTATTCGCGGGGGGATTGGGTGTAGGATGACCACTCTGCAAATACGCGATCGCGATCTTCTGGGTGCAGGAATTTCGCCCAACCAAACCCTAAACTTTCCTCAAAATTAAAACCACAAATTGCTTGACAGCGAGGATTTGTATAAGTACATCTACCTTGGATGTCGGTCATGAAAATGCCCGCCGGTGAAGACGCGCTTAAGCAGCGAAATCTTTCTTCACTTTGCCGCAGTGCTGCTTCTATTTTCTCTCTTTCTGCCACTTCTGCTTGCAGCGCTGCGTTAGTTTTACTCAATTCTGCTGTGCGTTCTCGGACGCGGTTCTCCAACTGGAGATAAGATAAAGATAGTGCTTGTTCTGCTGCTTTACGTTCGGTAATGTCTAGACCAGTTCCTATTACATAATCAACTTTACCTTCTTTGTCTAAAATGACTGTATTCGACCAAACAATTAGGCGGCTAGAACCATTTTTTGTCAGCCAATAATTTTCATTTTGGTTAGGGAATACGCCGGAGACTAGGTTCTCAAAAACTGCTTTTATTGAATCTATTTCTTCAGGTACGATCAGCAAATCCCAAATATATTTACCATTGGCTTCATCAAAGGAATAGCCAGTTATTTTCTCGCACGCTTGGTTAAAACTAACTATGCGTCCTTCTCGATCTAATACTACGATCAAACTACTAACTGTACTGATGATTTTCGAGATAAAATTTCGCTCTCGATCGAGTTCTTCTTGATTTTGCTTTAGTCCTGACTTTCTACCCTTAAACCAAGCGCTAACTATTAAGGCAGGAACAAATAATACAGCAGGGCTTTCCTTGAAAGTGGGCGACAACAAAATTGCTATAAGTATTGCAGTGCCTAGAGCCAAAGCCGTAATGCTGTAGCGTTTAATTGGCGAATATAGCGCTTGAATTATACTCATTGGAGAATGATGAGTGAGGACAGAGATTAAGGCTTAGGAATCCCACTAAATAATTTACCGTGCTTGTATCATTGCTCACTATAGCAGAAATATTCAGCAAAATTCCTGAATTAAATACCGATAATTTCAGTAACTAGAGGCTGATCTTTATCGGCAATTCCTATTCTTTTACCCTGTTGTTTTGCATCCACAACTACTTCCATTAGTGCAATAGCTCTGCGAAATACTTCTGTTTTGGTACCGCCTGTTTTGTGAGCAAGAGTTTCTAATGCTTCGTTGACTTCTGGCGAAACCACAAAATTTAAGCGAACCTTTACTTTGTCTGCGTTCATAAGTATGAATTGCGTAGGAAGAAGGATAAGGATATGTATTTTTTATGTAATGAAAACACAAAATTTTGACCTTGCCATCTATCTTGAGACTGATTTTAGGGGTGAGAAGTTAAGGCTGAGGAGAAGAAGGTACAATTCTCTAATGGCTGCCTAAAATAGGATTCGCAAGCAATCTTAAGCCCACGTAGTTGAGATCTGGTTCGTAAATCCGATTAAAATTGAATTTCTCAACTGTTAAATATTAATTTTTCCTTAGTGACATACTCCAATAGTCCCTCACAGGCATCCCACAATAAATCAATTACTCGATCAAATCCTTCTGGGCCACCATAATAAGGATCGGGAACTTCCCTCAAATCATATTTCTGACAAAACTCGCACATCAGCCGTACTTTGTCGCGATATTTGCCATGAGGATCGAGGGAAAGAATATCCTGGTAATTGTCTTTATCCATTGCCAAAATTAGGTCAAAGTTCTCAAAATCTGACCTTTGAAACTTACGAGCACTACCCCGGAGTTCGAGTTCACGCTTGCTAGCTGCGATCGCCATCCGTCGATCGGGAGGATTACCGACATGATATCCCCCAGTCCCGGCAGAATCACAAATAATTCGATCGGCTAAATCTGCTTGTTTGATTAAGTGATTCATGATATTTTCTCCCGATGGGGATCGGCAGATATTGCCAAGACAAACAAACAGTAATCTGTAAGGCATGGATTAATTAAGAAATTGGTAATTGGTAATTGGTAATTGGTAATCGCTAATCGCTAATCGCTAATCGCTAATTGCTAATCGCTAATTGCTAATCGCTAATTGCTAATCGCTAATTACCCATCTCCCTCATCTCCCCTGCTCCCCTGCTCCCCTGCTCCCCTGCTCCCCCTCTTTCCCTCTTTCCCTAGCCCCTAACCCCTAGCCCCTAGCCCCTTCTTCTATGGGTGGCCCAGATTCGAGTCGGAAAGGGCCACCCCACCTCTCCTAACTAATCGGGAAGGGGTTAGAGTCCAGGGAGATTGAGCCCACCTGTCAGTTCTTCCATCTTCTCCCGCATAGTCATCGTTGACTTATTGTAAGCATCTTGCATCGCCACTGTGACGAGTTCAGAAACCACATCTGCGCCTTCACCAAGGGCATCAGGGGAAATCTCAACGCGGCGGGGTTCTTGGTTGCCACTAACAACAACTTTTACTAAGCCGCCGCCGGCAATTCCCTCAATTTCCATTACATCCAACTCTTCTTGAAGCTTTTTAGCTCCTTCTTGAACCTGCTGAGCTTTCTTGAAAGCTTCAGTCAGTTCTTTCATTTTGCCGAGGCCGAAGCCAAATCCTTGCGATTTTGTCATAAATGCTTTGTGATTGTGTGTGGGCTACTAATCCGCCACTGCTCTATAGAACCTATTTTAGGCAGTTTTAGACAATTTTATTGACTACTTATCTTCCTCCCTTCACCACCGATCGTGCCTTAAAAAGGAAACTCTCCCAGTATTTTAACCTCTGGCTCCAACAATAGCGACCAGCGCTGTTCCACTTGCTCTTGAACATAGCGGATCAGTTGGAAGATGTCGCTTGCGGTTGCCCAGCCGCAGTTGAGAATAAAGTTAGCGTGGCGGACTGCCACTTGGGCCCCGCCAATTTGGTGTCCCTTGAGTCCTGTTTGTTCAATTAACCAGCCTGCTGTTTTCGGGCCGGGGTTGCGGAAGACACTGCCACAACTGGGTAAATGGTAGGGCTGGCTTGTCCGTCGTTGATTGAGATGTTCGGTGGTAGCTGCCATCACCATTGCCTTTTCAAATCCTGGCTGTAACTGGAAGGTGGCTTGGGTGACAAGGCGGTTGCTGCCTTGTAGTGCCGAAGTACGGTAGCGATAGCCGAGTTCTTGAGGGGTGAGAATTTCCACTTTGCCGGTGGGCGAGAGGACGGAAGCATTCACCAGAATCTCAGCGGTAGAACTCCTGTGTGCGCCGGCGTTCATTACCACAGCGCCGCCAACGGTTCCGGGGATGCCAACTGCCCACTCTAACCCTTGCCAGCCGCGCTTAGCGGCCAGCCAGGCGAGGCGGGGAATGGATTCTCCCGAACCGGCGGTGAGTTGTCCTGTTTCCGGGTTGAAATCAACGTGGCGAAGGTGGCGAGTACCGACGACTAATCCGGGTAAGCCGCGATCGCTAACTAGCAAATTCGAGCCAGCGCCCAGGAGAGTGACAGGCACTCCCTCAGAGCTAGCCCACTCGAAACTTGCTTGTAGCTCTTCGAGAGTGCTCGGAGCAATGTACCATTCAGCAGGGCCGCCAACTCGAAAAGAAGTCAGTGGGGCCAAAGAGACTTGAGACTTAATTTGGCAACCAGTTCCCGGTAGGGGAATCGGAGCATACACTCGCCGGTTGTCCTTGGTGGGGGAGTCAGAGGAGAGAGTCACGATCATAACAAATGCTTAAATGCCTCGGATTAAAGACGTTGTTGACAGTTGATTGACCCAACTTGTAAGCGATCGCTCTCAGTAGGCGGCATGAGGTGACTCATGCGGGCAGCTCACTGCGGGGATCGCCCTCTACAACAGACACTCCCAGATTTGGGGCCTCTTGGTAAAAGGCCATCACTTCTGGAATGATTTGATTGAGATTGCCAGCGCCGAGAAATAGAGCCAAATCGCCTGGCCGCAAGATTTCTGTCAAAAACTTGGCGATTGACTGGAGACTCGGTTGGTAATAAACCTGCTGGTGATGTTCCGCAATCAAATCTGCAAGTTTTTCCCCACTGATTTGCCCTGTATTTGGTTCTCCAGCACTATAAATGTCGCTGACAATTACGATGTCGGCATCGCTAAATGATTGGGCAAATTCTGTCAAGAATGTCAGAGTTCGGCTGTAACGGTGTGGTTGGAAGACAGCAACAACCCGTCTGGATTTTGAATTTTTAATTTTAGATTTGGGCTTGGGTTTGCTATTTTCAATCCGTAGGCGGGCTGAAGTTAAGGTAGCCCGAATTTCGCTGGGGTGGTGAGCGTAGTCATCCACGAATAGGATGCCGTTGTGTTCACCTCTAACTTCAAAACGGCGACGTGCCCCTTCAAAGTCGGCGATCGCTTTAGCAATTACAGCAAACTCTAACCCTAATAATCTACCCACTGCCACCGCAGCTAGAGCATTACTAAGATTGTGTTGCCCTAACAGCTTTAACTGCATCTCTCCGAGAGCAGTACCCCGCTCCCAAACGCGAGCGATGGTACAATCTGCCCTATACTCGACGCTATCTACCGTATAGTCAGCGCCCCTGTCAGCTTCTAGGCTATAGCTGACGCTAGGTTTAAGGGAGTTTTTGACTGTATCGCAGTCAATGCACCCCACTAAGATTTGACAGTTCTGGGCAAATACGTTAAAGGTTGCGATTACCTGATCGAGGGTATCGTAGTGGTCGGGATGATCGAGTTCGATATTTGTGACCACCCCGATTTTGGCTGAGAGTTTGACCAGAGAACCATCGGACTCGTCTGCTTCAGCGACTAGGTAGGGCCCGTGCCCCAAGCGTGCGTTCCCTTCCCAAGCATTGACCTCTCCTCCTACCACGATCGTCGGGTCTAAGCCCGCTTTCAGTAGCATGAAGCCGATCATGCTGCTAGTGGTAGTTTTGCCGTGAGTCCCTGCTACGGCGATGCTCTGGTAGTCCAGAATCAGGGCTGCTAAGACATCCGACCGATGAAAAATCGGACAGCCTAAATCAAGGGCGCGTCGATATTCGGAATTCGCCGGGTGAATTGCCGTCGAACAGATCACCTGGGGTAAGTCCAAATGTGATAAGGCGATCGCGCCTTTGCCGTTGCGATTGTCCCCTGACGCGGCGATCGCAGACCCTCCACCTCGACTGATGGTTTCTAAAGTCTTAGGGGCCTCAGACGACTGGCAATCCGCATCATTTCCATCTGCCTTCGCTTGGAATAATTCAAAATTGCTGGCATCTTGTCGCCAAAAAATATGAGCGCCCATTGCTTGCAAACGCTGAGTTATATGACTTGGTTTAATATCCGAGCCATATATAGGCAACTTGCGTTTAGCTAGAATGTAGGCAAGGGCTGACATTCCAATTCCACCAATTCCGATGAAATGAAATGGCCTGCCGGTGAAATCAACAGAACTCGGCATCTTCGCTCCTCACACACCACACCACGCCAATAACACGCGATATCATATCAAGAATTGTTTTCTTAGGATACAGTTCGCTAGAGATTTCCTGCAAAGCCACTCTGCGCGTCCTTTTGCTTTACGGACTTCTAGAATAGTTTGTCTTGTATACTATATGACTTGTTTGCCAGTAAATATCAGGAATCGTCAGAGGTTGCAGATCGCAGACCGGAGAGCGCAGGGTTGGGGTCAAGGGGTTTGCAATCTGGCCTACAGGCAATAGACCTGTACTCGCCTACTCCTGCATTCTCGCACGTTCGAGCGCTAGGAGCTCGGTTATTAGCAGGATGAGGGGTAAAACCCCTCACTGACTTACTAACAGTATCGTCTGGTATGGGAAAAATAGCAATCTTTGGGGGGACTTTCGACCCGGTTCACTGGGGTCATTTATTGATGGCACAGACGGCTGTGAGCCAGTTTGGTCTTGACAAAGTAATCTGGGTTCCCGATCCCAGCCCCCCACACAAATCGCACCGGGTGTCGGTGGATTGCCAAAGGCGGCGGGAAATGGTGAGCGCAGCGATCGCCGATCGCTCAGATTTTGTCCTATCACCTCAACAGGACGATCCCACTGGTAGATCCTACGCAGTTGAAACTTTTTTATACCTCCAGAGCACCGACCCCGACGCTCAGTGGTATTGGATTATTGGCTCAGA
Source organism: Kamptonema formosum PCC 6407 (assembly GCF_000332155.1). GTDB lineage: Bacteria > Cyanobacteriota > Cyanobacteriia > Cyanobacteriales > Microcoleaceae > Kamptonema > Kamptonema formosum. Next base: position 1,386,073 of record NZ_KB235903.1, read on the forward strand.
TGCTTTCCAATCTCTTCCTCAATGGCACCGATGCCTGGAAATCAGCCAATTATGTTATTGGTTAGTGGCCCCACGCCCCTACCAGAGAGAAAACGAGAGCGGGGATCTGCAAACAACTCACTTTCATATCACACAGATTGTTGAGCAAATGGCCACCCTGAGAGTGCCGATCCGGTTTTCAGTGCTGGAAATGCCTGCGATCGGAATATCATCAAGTCTAATTCGCCAATATTGCCTCAAAGGTCGCGACCTCCGCTACTTAGTCCCGGAAACTGTCAGAACTTACATTACAGCCCAAAAGCTGTATCAACCTCTGCCGCAAACCTGACGACCGACCCCAAGTAATTTGTTCAGCAATTTTTGATACAGACAAAACGTTAGAAGGGATCGCCCTTTGCGATATGATCTGGGTCATGGTTAATTATTAAATTTTTCCAAAATTTAAAGCCTAAGCTAGGCGCTGCTGTCGTTAGGAGGTACAAGGTGATTAGAGTCGCGATCAACGGTTTTGGACGCATCGGACGTAATTTTATGCGCTGCTGGCTGGGGCGCGAAAACAGCCAATTGGATCTGGTTGCTATCAATGACACTTCAGATCCAAAAACCAACGCTCACCTGCTCAGATATGACACGATGCTGGGGACGTTGAAGGGTGTAGATATTACTACCGATGAAAACTCTATAACCGTCAATGGCAAGACAGTGAAATGTGTGAGCGATCGCAATCCACTAAACTTGCCTTGGGCTGATTGGGGCATTGATTTGGTAATCGAAGCGACAGGGGTCTTCGTAGACCAAGCTGGCGCGTCGAAGCACATGACGGCGGGTGCTAAGAAGGTACTAATTACCGCTCCTGGCAAAGGCCCTGAAGTTGGGACTTTCGTCATCGGAGTTAACGACCACGCCTACACTCATGATAGTTATACAGTAATCAGCAATGCTAGTTGCACAACTAACTGTCTAGCTCCCGTTGCTAAGGTGTTAAATGACAACTTTGGCATCATTAAGGGCACAATGACTACTACCCACAGTTATACTGGCGACCAACGCTTGTTAGATGCCAGTCACCGAGATTTGCGCCGAGCAAGGGCGGCGGCGATGAATATTGTGCCGACTTCTACAGGTGCGGCTCAAGCTGTGGCTCTGGTAATTCCTGAACTTAAAGGTAAGCTCAATGGCATAGCAATGCGCGTGCCTACCCCTAATGTGTCGGTAGTAGATTTTGTGGTTCAGGTGCAGAAGAAGACTTTTGCTGAGCAGGTAAATGAAGTTCTCAAAGCAGCGGCGGAAGGGCCAATGAAGGGAGTTTTAGAGTACAGTGACTTGCCTTTGGTTTCTTCTGACTATCGCGGACATGATGCTTCTTCGATTGTTGATGCTAGTCTGACTTTGGTTCTGGATGGCGATATGCTTAAAGTAATCGCTTGGTATGACAACGAGTGGGGCTATAGTCAGCGGGTTGTTGACTTGGCTGAGCTTGTTGCCCAGAAGTGGCAATCCTAGAGGTTTTGAACTTTTAACCCCGGACAAACGCAGATGAATGTAGATGGTTTTAGCCATTTTTAGTCATCTGCGTTTATTTTGTTAATTGTTAATTGGTAATGGCTAATGGCTAATGGCTAATGGCTAATGGCTAATTACCCATCTTCCCTATCTTCCCCATCTTCCCCATCTCCCCTTCTTCCCCTCTCTTCCTCTTTCCCTAGTCCCTAGTCCCTAGCCCCTAGCCCCTTCTTTAGTAATTGGTAATTAATAAGATTGCCTACATAATATATGTTAAAATTATTATTTGCATTATATTTTTCAATTTTCTTCTCCTTAATAAGTGTAACAAATCACCAGAAAAAATCCTTTGATAATTTTTTAGTTTTAGCAAAGTTACCAATAGTTATAGCAACTTTCTTGACAATTAAGACTTACATAACGCCTCCCTCTGAGCGGTTAGAATACCGCCTAGAAGGCGGCGTTACGGATGTATGTTCTAATGGTCTTGGCGACGGCTATATCAACATACAAAATCAAGTATTAGGCGAAATAAAAATTAGTAAAAATATTAAATATAGCTTATTGCAAGCTTTCCTAGAAAAATCAATCCAAAATGAAGTCCATCGCACTTTTAGACGACTAAAACCAATTTTTAATACTTGGTTAATTATTCTGCTGATGCTATCTACAAGCGGAGTCGTAGGGGTTTTGCTACTACTGGGAAAATTAGCTAAAGAAATGGAGGTTTACAGCCAAGAACTTGACGGTATTAAGTATGATGCTCTCTCTCAACTTAATTATATCGCTGCTGACGCAGAAAAGGTATTAAGTGAAATCAAAGAAAAGCTGAAAATTGCTAATAAGTAAAAGCTGGTGCTTGATCCTAACGATATATCCCCACCAACGGAAGAGTTAGGAAGAAGGAAGAAGGAAGAAGGATTTACTTAACGATTAACAATCTTATACCAAATCAGGCTTTACTACCCATTTATTGTCATTGCGAGCAAAGCGAAGCAATCGCAGAGACTAGGCGATTGCTTCGCTTTGCTCGCAATGACAGATTATTGCTAATACATAATACAGGACTTACGCACGCTCGGTCAAAAACCCGGTTTCTGCGCCACTATTTCTCGACAAAAGCGATGATTTTGGTCAGAAACCGGGTTTTTTGCCTAAGTCCTAATATAGCAACCGCCAAGATTGTTAGGAGATCGTTCTGAATTACTCAATCCCTTACTTTTCTCCTATTTTCCTTCTCTTCCCCTAGCCCATAGTTTCTAACCGGCTTGGCGGTTGCTATACTTCTGCAATAGCAAATCCAACTTATCTTTAGTTGCCTGGGGAACTTTATCTAGCGGAGTTAAAATCGCATACTTTAATGCTGAATGTGCCTCAGAATGGGGAGGATTTTTACTTAAACGTCGTACTGTTTCTTGAATAGCTTTTTGGGCATTAACCGCATTTTTATGCAAATTTGCGATTACCATTTCTACAGTTACGCTATCGTGATCTGAATGCCAACAATCATAATCGGTAACTAAGGCTAAAGTTGCATAAGCAATTTCAGCTTCTCTCGCCAACTTTGCCTCTGTTAAATTCGTCATCCCAATTACCGTTGCACCCCAACTACGATACAAATGGGACTCAGCTTTTGTGGAGAAAGCTGGCCCTTCCATGCAGATATAAGTACCGCCTCGGTGGAGAGTGACATCGGGAAGATTCAGAGATGCGATCGCATCTCCCAATATTTTCGCCAACTCGCCGCAAACCGGATCGCCGAAAGTAATGTGAGCAACAATTCCCTCACCAAAAAATGTAGAAATTCGCTCCTTTGTCCGGTCAATAAACTGATCGGGTACAACCATATCTAAGGGTTTTGCCTCTTCCTTCAAAGAACCAACGGCCGAAGCTGAGATTAAATACTCAACCCCCAAACTTTTCATGGCATAAATATTAGCTCGGAATGGCAATTCTGAAGGCAAAAGAGTATGGTTCCGGCCGTGTCTGGCTAGAAATGCTACTCGCGTTCCCTCTAGCGTTCCCAGAATTAGAGCATCTGAAGGCGATCCAAAAGGTGTATTAATTTGCACCTCCTCGACATCCTTAAGAGCGTCCATTTTGTACAGTCCGCTGCCACCAATAATCCCAATTTTTGCTTGAGCCATAATTCCTACCAGATGCCTTGGTTTTACTCAGGTATTGTACTGAAAGTGTGAACTTTAAGTAAAGTTTGGTATATTGTCAATGATAATTGTCACTTAAGCTAGGGCAAATTGTCACGATCTTTTCTGCTGCCTATCACGCTTTAGCTTCACAAAATCTTTAAAAATGAAGCTACTGAGTTCTGTTGTATACTTTTGTTCTGTCTTGGTGTTGATAAATGATGCCCACTAATGCCAGCCCCCCCAAAGTTTCAGTGGAAGACATCGTTGAGCGAATCTTTGCCTTCCGCCAAATTACGTCGATCGACCAAAAACTATTGCGATCGGCACTACTTTCGACGCAATCGCTCAGCGAGAGCGATCAGGTGCAACTAAACCGAGTGTTTGAAGGTCTACGGAATGGAATCATTTTAGTTGTGGAATAAAAATAAAGCGTGGGATTATTCTTACCCTGACAGAGCAATGAAAAATAATCAAGATCGAGGATTAAAATTTAATAGCCAAAATCCAGTATAAGTCATACCTGAATCATCAGGTTGAACTAGCAAAAAATGCAATCCGTGACTTAATTGCTGGCGCTGTTGGTAAATTTCCCCCGCCGCCTTTACATCAGGATCTTCAAAAGTAGCAACAATCCACCTGTCAACTAATCCTGCTTCCAAAATTAAGCCATCGGGACTACCGGGAATATAATTTAAAGCAACTGGTTTAGCTGCTTGTAGCCATCTCGCTAATCGCATTGATTGGCGACCTCCATCAATTATAACCCCAGGTACAGATACCGTTGAAGCTAATGCTAAATTTAGCGGTAATAGTAATTCTGGCATCTCTAAAATTGGTATAGGACGGCTTTTAAAAGCATCTTCAATATCGCCAGCGGGTAGTGCTGCAAAACGCCAGCGATCGCCCCATAAATTCTCCGGTAAAGGTACGGGCGGCGGTGACTCTAACATTAACGGATGGTAAGCTTCACCCGTATAGTTAGCCATTTTTTGATATTGTTTCGCCCGTTCTTCTAATAGTCGTTTTAGAGCAAAAGTGCGCCGAGTCGCTTCTACCTCGACATCCAAAACTTGCGCCGCTGCCTCAATTAAACCCAAAGATTGGGGTCTAAATACTTGTATCAAATCTGGTAAATTTTTCCCCTGACTTACCTGTTGTAATTGTTCGGTAAGCCAGCCAGAATTAGCTTGAGATTGAGGGCAAAAAGTGCTAAAAGTAAAATTGCGGTCTAAGTCGCAGATCGATAACTCCCATAACTTTTCTCCAGCATCATCCTTGAGAGGGCGGCGATAAAAATCAACTTGCCAAATAACCATAGTCATATTCTGCCCAAACTTCAGCCGCTAAACCTCTTGAATTTGCATCAATCGCTGCTTCAATCTTACAGGATCGCCTCGATCTACAACCTCACCTTTCTCTAACAAAAAAGCCCCATCACAATAATTCAATTCATCCAAACGGTGCGTGACCCACAAAGCAGTCAATCCTCGATTTTTGATCAAACGCTGAACTTGAGCGACTAAATCTAACTGAGAATCAGGATCGAGCAAAGCTGTAGGTTCATCTAATAGTAAAACCTCGCAATGACGAGCGATCGCACCAGCGATCGCTATGCGCTGTTTTTGTCCCCCGCTGAGAGCATAAATCGGCCGCCGCTGCAAATCCAGCAAATTTACAGCAGCTAACGCCTCCTCTACTCTCTCTCGCACCTGAGCGATCGACAGCTTTTCCTCCACCAGGCCAAAAGCCACATCCGCCCCCACCGTCGGCATTACCAACTGGTGGTCAGGGTTTTGGAAGACAAAACCCAGCCGTCCCTGAATGTCAATTTCCCCCGACTGGGGGGATAATAGTTCCGCCAGCAACCTCAAAAGCGTTGACTTGCCGCTGCCATTTGTACCCAAGAGCATCCAGAATTCGCCCTTGGGAACCTTTAGAGAGCAATTTTGCAAAACGCGATCGCCCTTGGGCCAGCTAAAGCATAAATCGCGCACGGTAATCGCCGGAGCTACCATCTCTAAATCTGTACCCGAAACGCTCATTCTGCTGCAGTCAGGGTAACAAAACCAGGCGATCTCCCAGTTGCCGATGCACCAGATTTTTGAGATACCACCACAGCCGAAATCTCACTGCTAAGCACAGCAACTTTTTTCTCAGGATTTTTCTCGCAGGTAAGTTCGAGCACCTGGGGTTGAGTAGCGCGAATTGCCTCTAGAACCTGCTGATAAACAGCATCAGCATCATCCGCTGACTTCCTTTGCACCGACAGCGAGACAGACGTAGACTTGACAATGATATCGATAGTGAACATTCGGTTTAAAAAATTTAACTGGAGATCCTAACCTTAAGTATAGGTCTTTATAGGTCTTTATAGGTCTTTCTCGCCCTACAGATGGTGCTTCAAGTTGGGGTAAAAAAATATTTGATGTCTATTACAAATTTTAAGGTCTAGGCTATCTTGGAAAAGACGCTATCCAAGGGACTTTCATGGCATCTCCTAGCAATCCCTCTCTACCAGATTCATCTATTAAACCCTCTCTGGAAGATGGTTTAGCTGCTTTGAAAGCAAAAGATTACCCCAGCGCGATCGCACATCTAGAAGCTATTGCCAAAGCAGAGGCAAATCAGCGATCGGGTTTGCGGGCACAGATGGGATTGGTGATTGCTTATAAAAAGACTGGGAAAGTCAAAGACGCGATCGCTCTCTGTTCCGCTTTAACTAAAAGTTCCAACAGTCAAGCAAAAGCTTGGGCCTCCAAAACATTAAAAGATTTAGTCAAGCGTCATCCACCAAAGATAGCAGGGGAGCAGGGGAGCAGGGGAGCGGAGGAGCGGGGGAGCAGGGGAGCGGGGGAGCAGGGGAGCGGGGGAGCAGGGGAGCAGGGGAGCAGGGGAGCGGAGGAGCAGGGGAGCGGGGGAGCGGGGGAGCAGGGGAGCGAGGAAAAGCAAGAAGCGGGGGGTTTAGCTTTAGAATTGCCAGATTCAGAAGAAATATCCCCAGTTGAAACTGGTTTTATTCCGTTTGAATCTCCAGCGATCGCATCTCCACCGATAACTACCTCTGCTTCTGAAACAGCACCACAAGCTGACTTAACAGGATTTGTCCCCTTCGATGCGACTGCGGTACCAACTGTTCCAAGTAAAGTCATTAAACAGAATGTCGTTTCCTCGCCATCAGCAACTTCCCAAGTCCCTAATATTAAGCTTTCTAAGCAGAATGATACAGATACAACGCCGCCAATATCTCTCAAAGGCGATGCCGAAGTTGACTCCCATCTTCTCGATACTTCGGAGACTTTACAAGGCTCACCAGAGGAAGAACAAAGTCGCGAGCATAATCCCAATTTGGCAAAAAATTATAGCACTGAAAGTAGTAGCTATCAATTAACTTGGCGAAAGAGCGATCGCGCTCAGAAATGGCGACCCCTCAAACCCCTAAAATTTGGTCGTTTTTGGTTGGAACAGATAGCAACTGGACTCGCTCTATTTTGGGTGACTGTCACTGTGGTGAAATTTCTCCTAACTACTGTCAATACTGTATTACTTCACTTTTATCTATTAACAAAGATTCCTTTATTAAAGCCAATTCAGCTTTTTTATCTCAACCCCGCCCCATTTTTACAATTCACATTTGGGTTGCTCTTAGTTTTCTCGCCCTGGTTAATGGACGCACTATTAAAGCAGTTTCACGGCTTGCAACCGCTACCCATGACCAGCTTATTTAATTATAGTAAAGAAGCTAATGGGGTACTGCGAAGTTTTTGCCGAAAAAGAGACTTGCCAGTACCTACTATAAAAGTTTTGCCGACTAGCGTTCCCATCGCTATGACTTATGGTTGCTTACCCCGATTCGCCAGAATTGTAGTTAGTCAGGGATTGTTAGAACAACTTTCAGAAGATGAAATTGCTGTTGTTTTTGCCCGCGAGTTGGGGCATATCGTTCACTGGGATTTTGTAGTAATGTCCCTGGCAACAATAGTGATTCAAATTCCCTACACTATCTACTGGCAAGCTGGATATTGGGGAGATCGAGCCAAAGAGTTGCCAAATATTCCTATATCTGTTCGAGGATTTATAATACCTTTTCTGCGGGGGGTAGCGATCGCTATTTCGTCAGCTAGTTATGGCATCTTTTGGCTGCTGCGGTGGCCCGTTTTGTGGCTATCACGGCGACGAGTTTATTATAGCGATCGCCTCGCGGCTGAAATTACAGGTAATCCTAATGCCTTGACTCGCGCGATCGCAAAAATGGCGATCGGTATTGCTGAAGATGTCCGCCAACAGCAGCAAATTTGCCCTCTACTCGAAGGCTTTGAATTTTTGACACCCTTGGGTGTCAAACAAGCCGTTACACTTGGTTCTGCCGCATCACTAGCCCCTCTGGAAACCCTTTTACAATGGGATATACACAACCCTTACCGCAAGTGGTTAGAAGTCTATAATACCCATCCTTTAATCGGAGAACGCTTACACTTATTAACCCTCTACGCCCAGCACTGGAAACTAGAAACTGAGCTAGATTTAGCAACCAAGCCAGCAGGGGAGCTCTTGAGCGGCCAAGCAGGGGAACAGAAGCGCAATTCTCGCTTACCAATTACCAATTCCCAATTACCAATTACCAATTACCAATTACCAAAACTGCTGTTACAAGGTGCTCCCTTCTTCGGCATTCCTATGAGTTTAGCGATCGTTGTCGGGATTTGGTCGATCGGGTGGATTTTCTCACTCTTCGACATTTGGCAACTAGATTGGCTTAAAGGCGATCGCGGCATTCTGATCGGTTGCTTACCTATTGGCTTTAGCCTCGGCACTTTTATCCGCATCAACTACTTCTTTCCAGACATTAAACCCTCGGCAACGGCGGAACCAACAATAACAGAGATATTATCTAACTCAGAAGCTTTACCTCTAGATAGCCAGCCTGTCCAACTCCAAGGCAAACTCCTCGGTAGAAGCGGCATCAACAATTGGCTGGGACAGGATTTAATTCTGGAAACTGCCACTGGCTTAGTGAAATTACACCATCTGTCCATACTCGGCCCGATTGGCAATCTGTGGCCAGTACCAACCCGTCCCTCGGATTTAATCGGAAAATCAGTTATTGCTACTGGATGGCTTAGGCGAGGGCCGACTGTGGCGATCGATCTGGAAAACTTACGGACTGAAGGCGGCAGAACCAGCTATAGCGGTCATCCCATCTGGTCTACGATTTTAGCCTTTGCTGCGGCTCTCTGGGGAGCCTACATTATCTTTAATACTGGCAGATTGGGGATATGAGTTTTGAGTTTGGTTTTGTAGGGGCGGTGCCCCCGTACCCGCCCTAAGCCTTGAGTTTTGAGTTAAAACAGTCAGAAATTAACCCTTCCTTATTTCCTTTTCCTTATTTCTCCCTCATCAGCCTTGCTCCCTCTCTCCCCTGTCCTCTGTGCTCCCCTGCCTCTATCCTCTTCATTATGTAAAGAAAAGTTGCAATTTTATCGATTAACTGTTACATTTAGTTACATGAAATTGATTGACCCAGACTACGGTATGCCCTCTATAGGTTAGAGCCATTAAGGTATCACGTACAAATTGTCAACCTCCCAACACAGTAAGTTTAGCCAGCCGCACCTGTCGGCTGTTTTTTTAGCTACTCGCATTTAGAGTTAAATTGCTAAGCACTTAAAACTACCTAGCTTTAACTTAAGATTGAAATCTTGGCTACAGGTAGCTGTGTCCTCAAGGCTGTGATACCTTTAATAGGATACTTGAACGCTGTCCTACCCAGCTCAAGGGATACCAGAGTTCAAAAATTGAATTTAGCATTTGGTTAGAGATGAAGTTACTTACTCTAAAAAAATTTAGTCGTTGTGTCCCTCATCGTACTAAACTGAGTAGTGACAAATCTTGACCACCGCGAGCAATGCCCCGACTGGGGTAGGGTAGGCGCTGTTACTTTAGTAGCCGTCAATCCCATTTTGCTAAAATCCAATTAGACAAGTCTAGTCTTAAAAACCTGCCCTGGGACTGAGAGGAAGTCACGCTTGAGGAGCTTGCTGCAAGGCAAGGATAGCAGACCGCCATTTTTGGCAAAAGGATTGCGCCCAGGAACCAGCAGCTTTAGGGGTATTAGGAGCGAAACTTCCTAATTATTCCATCTCCTTATAGGGGTGGAAGTGTCAAATCCGGGTTACTTGAACTTGAAATCGTTGGAAATTAATTTCTACAGTCCTGGCTATAAAAATTCTGCATCAACACGGGAAGCAAATAACGCAGAACTAATATCTAGCCTCAGTTTTTAAGTGATGACCACAAGTTTACACAACAACCTTACAGTTAAAAATTCTCTGCCTTGGTTTCCAAGTGCAGGGGTAAGAAGAGTTAATCATCTTTTTTTACAAAGTGAGGTGCGGTGTCAACCTTGGTTAGATGAACGCGCAGGTTATGCGGTTGGGTCATGCTGCCTTGCAGTTAACTTTCAGTTGACTTCAGGTAATGATTTTCTAGCAAACTAATTACAGTCCAAGTCTGGAGGAATATTTCATGTCTATTCGTCTCTATGTAGGCAATCTCCCTAAAGAACTCGAACGCCAAGAACTGCAAGCAGTTTTTGCTGAGGAAGGCGAATCGGTTTCTGCTAAGGTGATCACCGATCGCAAAACTGGCAAATGTCGGGGGTTTGGGTTTGTGACGGTAGCTACTGACGAACAAGCCGATCAAGTAATTGAAAAATACAACGGCTTTATGTTCAAGGAAAATCCCCTTAAGATTGAAAAGGCATTGCCTCGGTCTAAGGGGGGCAAAGGTGAAAAGGGTGATGAAGATCAGCCTCAGCAGCAGTCCCAGTCTCAGCCTCAATCGCAACAACAACCTCCACAGCAGCGTTCTGCGCCGTCTCCCGGTGGCGGTGGCGGTGGTGGCGGTGGTAAAAGCGGCGGTCGTCGGCGGGGTGGCGATAATAAGTCACGCCGGGGTGCGGGTGCAGCAACTAGCTATACTGCCGATTCTGGTTCGGTACAGCCAGATCCTCGCTGGGCTAGTGCTCTGGAAGAACTCAAGCAAAGGCTGGCGGCTGCTCAAACTAATTCCTAAAACTGCGATCGCAGAGGATAGCGCGAGAACTTCAGCTCTAGACTTGGGTTGACACTCCCCGGTCTCCAGACACGGGGATTATTAAGGACAAGATTTTTGGGATAAATCCACAAAAATCTTGGTTCTTAATTGACAGAGATTAAAAAATACCAACTCCTTTACGGCTAAAACTAAGCACAGAAGAACATCGCACCCTGTGTAAACTTAGGTAGATGCGATCGCGAGTAATTCCTGAATCAGCGTTCAAGGTAGCAGCCTTTTTCCATCTCCTATTTCTGGTTAGCAAGCCTTAAACTGTGCAGCCTTAAGTTAGTAGTGGACTGAAAAAATGGCACAAAGTCTGATAAATAATTAGTTTTAGTGCCATGCAAAATAAGGAAAAACAAACTTTACAGATCCACTCAGAACCAAAAGCTTCTGAAAAATGGTGGGCACTCTTCGGGATTGGGACTGGTGTGTTTATGTTTGGTTTGGATATCCACATCGTTACCCTCGCCCTACCAACATTAGTTGAATCATTCCACACTAACTTTATTACCATTCAATGGGTAGCGATCGGTTATTTACTGATGCTCAACGTTTTCGTGTTAGCTGTGGGTAGGTTGGGTGATATGTACAGTAAAAAGCTGTTGTACCTGACTGGAATGCTCTTGTTTACACTGGGTTCCCTGCTATGCGGACTAGCACCTAATGTTAGTTTTTTGATTGGCTTTAGAGTCGTTCAAGGCATAGGATCTGTGTTTATTGCTGCATTAGGTACGGCAATTATTACAGAAATATTTCCTGAAAAACAACGGGGACAAGCACTCGGTATTATAGCCGGAATTTTTGCCATATCAATTGCCCTCGGCCCAACGGTAGGAGGACTATTAATTAATTTATGGGACTGGCCTTTAATATTTTGGGTGAATGTACCTATTGGTGTAATTGCCAGTTGGATTGTACTTAGAGTTGTACCCAAAGAGATTATTACTAAAGAGTCACAACCCTTTGATTGGATTGGCGCGTTGTTGATGGCAATCAGCCTATCTTGCTTTGCACTCGGCATAACTTTAGTTCAAAACCAAGGTTTCGGTAGTATCAAAGTGCTGATTCTATTCACTTTGGCTGCCATCAGCTTAGCCTGTTTTTTGGCGATAGAAGCTCGCATTCAAGCACCCCTACTCAACCTAAAAATTTTTGAATCGCTAGAGTTATCGCTTAATCTATTAATGAATTTTATAGTTTATCTTGCACTCACAGGTGTGATTTTTATCATCCCTTTCTTTTTGGAATTAGTGAAGCATTATCCTGCTAGTCAGGTGGGTTTGTTAATGGCGGTGCAGCCTATGCTAAATGGGCTAATTTCACCAGTTTGTGGAATTATGTCTGACCGATTTGGAGAGCGAATTATCAGCTTAATTGGATTGATTTTAATGGCATTTGGGTATTTAGCGATCGCCACTTTTAATAGCGAGTTGACTTCATTGGGTTATATTGTGCGGATGATTCCTGTAGGGGTAGGGATGGGAATGTTCTACGCTCCCAATAATAGTGCTGTGATGGGAGCAGTGTCAAAGGAATACTTAGGTATCACTTCTGCATTATTGTCTTTGTCGCGGACATTCGGACATATGAGTGGCGTGCCAATTTTGGGCGCTTTGTTTTCAACTTTTACGATTGCTACAGCTAAGCTATCTGGATTTGATGTTAAAGATGTCACAGATGCACCTGTTGAGGCATTAGTCTTTGGAGTGCAGGCGACTTTTCACACCGCTGCAATAGTTATGGCAGCTTTAGTAATTGTAACATCTGTCTTCTGGGTGTTAGAGAAAGTGGAGAAACCTGTTGTTACAACATCTTAAGTATACTGTCCTCCATTGATATTTAATATGGAGCCTGTCAGATAATCAGGTGCATCAAAGGCAACATAAGTCACGAAGTTTGCAATTTCTTCTAATCTTCCTTTTCGCTTAATATGCGTAGTTTCGATCGCCTGAGATTGTCTCTCAGAAGACACCCCTTGGGACATTGTAGATTCAAATATTCCTGGATTGACTCCAATAATCACCGAATTCTGACTAGCCAATGACTTCGATAAACTTAATACTAATCCATTGAGTCCGGCTTTAGCAATTCCATAGGCGATATCTCTACTTCCAACATAAGCCGCCGCCGAACCAACTATGATTACTCGCGTGGGAATATTTTGGGTTAGACACCTTTTAATGGCCGCAATCATAAAATGAGCAATACCTACCAAATTAACTTGAATATTTTCATATAAACTATCTTCTTCAAAACTGGAAGAGTTAAATGTTTCGTCACCAAACTTACCAATACAACTAACAAAAATAACTTTCTTATAGTTAAAAACAGGAAGTGTATCTATTGTTGCTCGAATTTGACTCCGGTTGCTAAAATCACAGGCAAGATAGTAACTTAAATTTTCAAGGCAAGTTGCTTGTGGTAAATCTATGCCAAAAATATCGGCATTCAAATCTTCGCGACAGGAAATAGCCGAACCTAATGCTCCTTGCACACCCAATATTACAAGTAAATTATCTTTCATTAGTTACCAGATTTTTTCGTGATTTCAACAAAATACTCAACTTTTTTTCGCATTGATAATTGATATTCTTCTAAAGACATATCTAGGTTTGAGAAATAGGTTATCCCCCTAGAAATTGGTACGATCGCACCCTGACCATCATGATTAAAATTGATGAATGTATTTTCGATTTTACCACCTTGGCTTCCTACTCCCGGCACTAAAAAGATAGCATTCGGCATAATTTCCCTTAACTGTTTTGCTTGTTCGGGAAATGTAGCACCTACCACAGCACCGATAGAGCTGTAACCACTTTTGCCAATACTATCTTTGCCTAATTGATTAACTAATTCTGCTAAATAGTAAGAAATAGTTTTTCCATTCACAACTCGATCTTGAATCATTTGGGAACCAGGATTTGAGGTTTTCACCAAAATGAATAAACCTTTATTACATTTAATAGCCGTTTCTACAAATGGCTCTAAACTGTCGTCTCCTAAAAATGGATTAATCGTGATACAATCTACTTCTAGATCCGATTCGATTGTCAATCCATTTGTTAATTTTGTCTTTCCTTCTAAATATGCTTGAGCATAGGCAAGTGAGGTGGAACCGATATCTCCTCTTTTCGCATCCATAATCACTAAAAGTTTTTGATTTCTAGCATATTCAATAGATTGAGCTAGAGCCTTTATACCTGCACTACCAAATTGCTCGAAATAGGCAGATTGAAACTTGACTGCTGGAATCAAATTGTAGGCAGTATCAATCGCCAGTTTTGCAAAATTAACTAAGGCATTTGTAACAGCTTGAGAATCGCCGCTAGCTGGAAGGATAGCCTTTGGCATTAAATCAAAATTCGGATCGATGCCAACTACTATATTACTCGTTTGGGTGATTTTTTCTACAAGGCGATCGCTAAATTGCATAGTTTACTTTCCAGAATATCTTGATTGAACACCAACTACTTTAGGTCAAAAAATGCCTGATTTTTTTAAAAAACACTCTCACCAAATAATCTATCATTGAATGTCATGGCCAAATTGAATTTTTTTTGATATTAAATATTTTTGCCATTCTTTTTTGTGACTAACCAAAGGTATTCTTTGATTTACTTTAACACCATTGGCGATTAAAAAATTCTCTTTGTCAAGATTATTGCTCATCAGGTTCACCACTTTGATATTCAAATCCTTCAAAATCAAAATAGCCGGATAATAACTCCGCTGGTCTACTTGAATACCTAAATGTGAAAAAGCCTCAAACGTCGTATAATTTCTTTGTTCCATAAGCGCATAAGTTTTTAATTTATTTGTCCATCCAGCACCTCTCCCTTCGTGGTTAAAGTGATATATAATTAAACCATTTTCTGAGCGCTCGATCGTATCAATTGCTTGCCTGAGTTGCCAGTTACAGTCGCATCTTTGACAGCCAAAAATGTCGCTTGTGTAGCAAGCGGAATTAATTCGCAATAAAATTGGCTCTTCCGGATTTTCAATATTGCCTTTATAAATAACTCCATGCTCTGCCTCAACTCCATCCATTCTTATTTTATAACCGCCCATTAACAGGTTAACTTTCTCCTTAAATAATAATGATATACCAAGAACTTTATCCACTATTGTCGGCGATGTAGTCATGCTAAATTTCCTGAGAGAATCGCTCTAAATCTGACAAAATATCTACTGATTATGCACCCTAATATGAGTTAGACAATGGCACATAAAGTAGTGTGTTAATGCCAAAATCCTGGTTATATCAATCCATAACGGAAGTCTGACGAGCCATAAAGCTTGATTTAATCATAATACTTGCCTAAGTCCTCCCTACTATTTCAAATGCTATAGATTGCTTCCATTTCCGGACTGGTAGAAAATGTTTTCCACGAAAGAAAGTGCAGATTAATGTCATCATTTTTGAAATCTATATAACGCTTACTTGGGTCAGATAACCTCAAAGCGGGAGGTAAAAAGTCAGCGCTATCGAGCATAATCATAATTTTTTGTGCGGCATCTTTTGGTGCAGTCTCTCCTATATCTACCGATTCCACAATAGCAACAGCAGCATCCCATAATTTTCTAAATTCTTCATTCTTCGGATCTATATTAAATAAACCCAATGGTTCATGGGCATCAGGTAGGACTGAATAATCGCCAGTTTGAATGAATTTTTTGTGCATCATTCCTAACCTCAAACCACCCAAACCTACAGCGAGATACCACATCCGAAACCAAGCATTCCAAAGATCGAAGTCTCTAAACGAGATATATGAGCAGTTAACCAATTGATCGTTATAATTGATAGTATTCTGTTGCAACTGTTCTATATACTCGAAGTGTTCTGTTGAAAAATCGTTGTCGGCAACAGCTTGCAGAATTCTATTAGCAAGGACATCAATAATCGCGGTGGTATTAGCAAGTCCTCTCGAAAAAAGCGCATCGATAAAACCAGCAGCGTGAGATGTCAGGCAATAGCGATCGCCCACGCATTTTTTGACAGAATATTGCAGGCGAGACGTGGAAGTCCAACTCCGCACTGGTTTCGCTTCTTCAAATTGTTTCGCGATCGAAGGAAACCTGGTCAGAAACTGCTTCCATTCTGCTTCAGGTGGTGTGTCATTTTTAGGAAAGCGTCGGGAATCCAAGCACAAACCAACGCTGCACAAAGGGTTGGTAGCATCTTTATGGTTGTTGAAAGGAATTACCCACATCCAGCCACCATCAAAGATGTGATGCAGCGTACACTGAGACCAGGATACAGGCTGATCGAGTACATTTTTAGGGTGTACGCAGTCCTCGTAAGGTTTTACACCAACCATGTGAGTAAACACAGTACGAGAGTGAGTTTTCATGCGAGTTGGTGTTTCCCGTAAATCAAACTTTTGAGCTAAGGGAGAACGATAACCGCTGCCATCTACTAAATATTTAACTCTGAATTTTTCTCCTTGTTCTGTTTTTAAGTCAACACCTTGCTCGTCAATATTTATGTCGATAATTTTTGTTTTCTGTCGGCATTCTGTCCCATAACGTATGGCAGTATGAAACATATAGGAATCAATATCCTGCCGATACCAGTGGTTCTCCGGTTGTCCGGGAATTAAAGTTTGAGTAACTTGTTGAGGATTTTGGTCTTCCTCTTGGCGGTGATAGACAAATCCAAAACCCAGTTTAATACCACAAGACGATGTTACCTTTTGACGAATATCTTGAAAGGTAGCAAGATTTTTGAGTTCGGGAACGCCATAGCGATCGCCCATCAATTCTAACATCTTTGAGGTATGGGGTACGGTTGATTCCCCAATTGCAAATTTCGGATGACTATCTGCATCAATAAGCAACACACGAACATTATGCTTAGCAAGAATTGCGGCTAGGATACTGCCACTAATCCCAGATCCCACAATGCCAACATCAAACTGGTTCTCTTCTGAGGAGCATACTTTCTTAGCGTTCAGTTGGCCTTGCACTTGCATATTTTTATATAGCTCAAACAATTTTGTTCTGTGTGACTGGAATCTTGATTTTAGTGTAGCATACGAATTGCAAATCATTCTGTCATTTTTTGACAAATCTGATTGACCAAATTCTCAGGATCGTTATCAAATATCACTTGACTACTTGTTTTCTTCTTCAAGGCTTCCATTAATATTAAAATATATTCTGTCATGCCTCCAGTATCACTTAAAATTCCAATTAGTTTACCCATGTCATAGGCATTTGATAACTCATTGAGAGTTCCCCAACGTCCACTAATAAAGATAGCTGCATCAGATTCTGCGACAGATGAAACATTTCTATATTTGCGACAAACGGCTGCATTATCTTTGTGCTTATAATCTGGGGGTATCCAAACTATCTCATCGTATAATTCTAAAGGCGTTTCCATCACTGCGAGATGATTGTCTGGACTATATGTGGCGGAGAATCCCATAGAATAACCGCCTAAACTCTTAGCTCCCAGTACAGCCTGTAGGGGAATTCCAGTACAGGCTCCTGTGATAATACAATTGCCGGTTCTAGCAATTTGCTCTCCAACTTTTCTGGCTTTTTGATTGACAGAATCTTCGGTATCTATAGCCGAACCAAAAACACCAATTTTTTTCATAATAAAAATCAACTAAATTGATTTTATAGAAGATCTAATTGTAGCTTTTTTGCCCAATGCAACCATTATCAAAACGAGCAAAGCTATAGCGATAGTAAACATTGTAATCTGTTCTTGTAGAAATAATGCTGAAGCAAAAATAGTCAAGAACGGCTGTAAAAGCTGCATTTGACTAACTCGTGCTACGCCGCCGATCGCTAGTCCATGATACCAAGCAAAAAAGCCCAGAAACATACTAAATACACTGACATAGCTAAAGCCTAACCATGCTGACCATGAGGCGTGAAGGCCGTGTTGGAGGATCGCGATCGCCACAGGCACGACCAAAAATGGAGCAGACAGAACTAATGCCCAGTAGATTACCTGCCATCCCCCCAACTGGCGGGATAAGTGTCCCCCTCTCGGCATAGCCCACAGCAGCAGCAACAACTGCACCCAGTAAGGCGAGGTCAGCTATCTGTAAAGTTCCATCTCCTGTGATTACCGTAAACAAGACAACAATAGCACTACCAATACCACTACACAGCCAGAATGGGGTTGTTGGGCGATCGCGCCCGTTCTCAAGGCTCCTGCTAAGCGGTAGCTAAGGGCAAAATCCCTAGCACGATCGCGCCATGAGAAGCTGGCAACCAACGCATTGCCCAAGCTGAAAGTAGGGGAAATCCGACAATCACACCAGCCGCTACCACGCATAAAATGGATAGATGTTTGCGGGATAGTAAAGGTTGCCGAGTGATTTTGAGTAAAATAATTGCCAACAATGAAGAAGCTACTATCGCACGCCCTAACCCGACAACAGTTGAATCGATTTCAGCCACTGCCAGACGAGTTGCCGGCAGTGTCAGACTAAATATTAGGACACCAAGAAATCCGTAGGCTAGCCCTACTGTTTCTGAATCAATTTGTTTCAATTTCTGCCGTAATATAAACGAGTTTAGCGATTAGCAATTAGCAATTAGCAATTACGTCGTGTCACTAACTAAAGCGCCTTTGACCTTAGAAAAGCTAGGGGCAAACAAAGCATTTTCCGGGGTTTAGAAACGAAAGCTCGTTTCTGAAAAACATCGTAATTATTGCGCTCGATCGCGTCCAGAATTTGGCTGTATAGCATCATTGCCGCCCACACAGGCCAGCGGATATCTGGACTAAGAACCTTGATTCCCCGTTCTGCACTAGCATAAAACTTGCGAGCGCGGCCGATTTGAAAACGCATTAATTCCCGCCAGCGTTCGTCAACGACACCGTTAAATAAATCCTCCTCAGTATAGTTAAACAGGGCTAACTCTTCTAAGGGGATGTAAATCCGACCGCGACGAGCATCTTCTCCCACATCCCGGAGGATGTTGGTGAGTTGGTTGGCAATTCCCAGGGCGATCGCTTCTTCAGAGGGACTTCTCGCATCCCAGTGCCAATTCCAGCTAGCCGCCGATTTGGTTTTCTCTACTCCCATCACCGCAGTGGACATCAAACCTACCGTCCCCGCGACGCGGTAACAGTAAAGTTCTAGTTCCTCAAAGGTTGCGTAACGGGAACGGTACAGATCCATGCGCTGACCTGCAATCATATCCCGAAATGGCTGGATATCCTGCGGGAAGCGGGAAATGGTATCTACGAAGGCAACGTCTAAGTCGTCTAGACAGTGACCGGCAAATAGAGATTCTAGATGTGCTTCCCAGTGGTCGAGGGTTTCCGGCGTAGTTTCGCTAGCTCCCGGCCCGTCCACGAGTTCATCGGTGCGGCGACACCAGACATAAATAGCCCAAATTGCCCGACGCTTGGCTTCGGGCATTAGCTGAGTGCCTAAATAAAAGGTTTTGGAGTATTTCTCCGTGATCTGACGACAGAGTTCGTAGGAGTCCTCCACAGAGGCCAGAGTTCTCATGCACTGGGATTTTGACAGTTGCAGCATTCTTTTTTCAGCTCTCAGGCTCAGGGTCTAGCTATCAGCTTGCAAGAGTTTCACTCAGCACTGGTTTGGGCTGACCGCCTACCTCGATGCGCCGATCGCTATCTATTGCCTGCGCTGTCAGCTTACCAGAAAGTACGGCCCCTTCCATACTCGCAAGATAACGTTGCATCGTATAATCCCCCGTTAGATAGAAATTACTTATGGGTGTGGTTTGGTTGGGACGGCACTCTTGGCGGCCGGGGGTTGCTTTGTAAACTGAGCGGGGAGTTTTGACTACGTGGGATTTTAACAGTTTTGCGGGTTGGGGGATTTGGTCGGGGAAGAGTTTTTCGAGTTCGGCCATTGTCGCGCCGACAATTTCGGCATCGGATTTGTTAATCCAATCTTTGGCTGGTGCTAAGACTAACTCCAGCATTGAGCGGTTGGGGTTGGCGTACTCGCGGCAGGTGTTGCTCATGTCGGCATAGACGCTGAGTAGGGGCGATCGCGAAAATAGCAAGTGATCGATGTCGGTAAGTTTACGGTCAAACCATAAATGTACATTGATTACGGGTACTCCTTCTAAGCCATCGAGCTTTTTGAAGTATTCCATTTGCCGCCAAGGTTCTGGGAGCATGACTTTCAGAGGATCGACTGGCATGGCGGAAACGTAGGCATCGGCGGTGAGGATTTCGTCGGGGGCTCCGTCTAAGCCGCGAATTAGGAAGCCGCTAACGGTTCCGTCACTGTTGAGTAAAAATTCTTTGATGGGGGCGTTGAGCCGAATTTCGCCGCCGCGATCGCAGATGTAATCTACCATTGGCTGGCACAATCTCTCGGTGGGAGAACCGTCTAAGAAGGCCATTTTTGAGCCATTTTTTTCTTGCAGAAAGCGATTGAGGGCTGTGAGAATTACTGTTGAAGAGATTTCGTCGGGGTCAATGAAGTTTAAAGCTTTGGACATGGCAATAAAAACTTCTTTTTCGACTCTGGGAGGGACGTTTTGCAGTTTTAGCCACTCAGAGAAGGAGTATTTGTCCATTTCCTCGACGTAGTTCTGACCCTTGAGCATGGCAGGAATTAAGCCTATGCCAAAACGGATTTTTTCGGGCCAGGTGAGCATATCGTTGTTGCCCAGGATGGCTACTACGCCGTTGAAGGGTGCGGGGATGTCGGGAAAGTCGAAACGCGAGTAGGTTCCGGGGGTTTCTGGTTGGTTAAAGATCATGGTGTGATCTTTCCATTGGAGTCTATCTTCGATGTTGAGCTCTTTGAATAGCTGCAACATATTGGGATAGGCACCAAAAAAGATGTGGAGGCCGGTTTCGTACCAGTCGCCGTCGGCATCTTTCCAGGCCGCTACTTTGCCGCCGAGCACGTCCCGCCGTTCTAGGAGGATGGGGGTGTGCCCTGAGTCTGTGAGATATTTGGCGCAGGAAAGTCCTGCTAAACCTGCTCCCGCGATCGCAACTCGCATGATTTCGCTTTGCCCTCTGTGGTTGATTCCGTCTCATTATAGTTTACAAGTTGTTACATTTTTTCAGGAAATGGTGGAGAAGGTGCGATTTCGAGTGCTGGCTAAGCCTACGCTGGGTTAACGCGATCGTCGATGGCAAGGTAAAAGATAGGGAAAAATTTTATTAGTTTTGGCTGTTGACAAATTACTGTTTGTGTGTAACAAGCGGATAAAATTTGATTTAGGGATGAAGCGTTTAAAACATGACTTAACTTACGCAAACCGAGGTGATAAACCGGGTTTCTTCGTAAATTTCTCGTTAATTAACTAATAATCTTAAAAGAAACTCGAACCTCCGAACCGAGGTGAGAAACTGGGTTTCTTCGTGAATCTCTTGTTAATAAACCAACAATCTTCAAAGAAACTTGGTTTCTGTTTCTTTGCGTAAGTCCAATCATGGTTAAATATTAACTGCGATAACTAAAAAATTTTCCCTCTTCCCTCTTCCTTCTTATTATGACTCGATTTATTCACGACAAATTTGCTAAAGATTACTTAGAAGAGTTACTAAGTCCTTTTGGCACAGTACAAGCGCCCCGTAGTATTAGTGCGGAAGTCAGAGAAATAGATGTTTGGTTTGAGCCAGCACCTATCAACCAAGGGAATCCCGAACTTTTAGGATTATTAGGAAGATTAGCAAAAACTCCCTGTATTTTAGAACCATTTCGCAATCCCGTCACGCCCCAAGAAATTTGCGATTGCCTATCAAAAGAGTTAGAAGTTAGACGTAAATATTACCGTGAAGCTGCTCGCAATCCCAGAGAAGTTGCCGATTTAGTCTTACCGAGATTGTGGATACTTACACCGACTGCATCAGTCGCAGTGTTGTCGGGATTCCGTGCTATATTAGAACCGGAGTGGTTGCCGGGAGTTTACTTGATGGCACCGGAACTCAGGAGTGCGATCGTTGTCATTCACCAATTACCTTGTACTCCAGAAACCCTATGGTTGAGGATTTTGGGTAAAGGTAATGTTCAGAAGCAGGCGATCGCGGAAATAGAATCACTTCCAGTGTCGCATCCATTCCGAAAAAATGCTTTAACTATGCTCAATCGGTTAAGGGCAGAGTTACAAGTTACGGTAAATAAAGATGTAGAAGATCAGGAGTTAATTATGCGATTATCACCACTTTTCGATCAACAATTAGAACAGGCAAAACAAGAAGCACAACAGCAGGGAATGCAAGAGGGACAACGCCGCCTCATAGAAAATCTACTAACGTCGCGCTTTGGTTCCTTAGATGGGCAATTAGCAGCAATGATCTCACCATTGTTAGCCTTACCGCCAGAGGAATTGGCTCCTTTACTATTGCAATCGTCCCGTGAAGAATTATTATCTAGGTTTGGAGAGCAAAACTAATGCGATTATTACTGCTTTTCGAGCGAAAGTTGGAGCAGGTAAATTTAATAGCAAAGTCGTAATGGATTAAATGAATCTAGATTTTTACAACTTAGACGTACTAGAAAAAGAACTTGAAAAATTACCGCCTTTACACAGGATTGCTTTCGCAGCTTCGATTTGCGAGAGAATGCTTCCAAATTATTATGCCTTTGCAAGAGAGGAAGGTCAGGGAAATCCTTCCATTCTCAGAACCTCTCTAGATGAAGTCTGGCATATTTTACAGGGTAAAGCGGTTGAGGTCGAGATAATCGAGTTACTAATAACAAATTGTCAAGAAGCGATCGTTCCTGGTGATTATGTTCTTGAATCACGGTATACCGCCGAATCCCATTTAGCGGTAGTGGCGATTTCAAGCACGTTAAAAGCTTGTCTTGATTCGGACAATATAAAAGCAATTATTAAAGTAGTAAAAGTTGTAAAAGACACAATTTTTGAATTTCTTGATATTGAAAAAGAAATTACCGAACAAGATTGGTTACAAAAATCGTGGAAAGTGCAAGTTGAAGAGATATCAAAACATCCATTTTCGCTCCGAGAAATAGCTAAAGAGAAAGAAGACATTCAGCGCTTGAAAGAAGTCGAAACTTTAAACCGAGAATTTCTAGAATCGCTCCGCACCTCTTGCAACAACAGCGGCCGAAGTTTAATCGATTTATCTTGAATTAAAGCTTATAAGCAGCTATGACAAGCAAACTTTCTAATTCAGAGAAAACGGAACATCTCGAAGCAGCAAATATTGCTTGGTTCCGCCATCAGTTACAAACTTGGGCTTTGGATAACTTGCGGGATTTCCCTTGGCGGCGCACCACCGACCCGTATTCCATCTTTGTTGCTGAATTCTTACTGCAAAAAACCGGAGCCTTAACAGCCAGTCCCGTTTACGAAACTTTTATCTCTTGCTATCCTACCTTGGAGATTCTAGCCGTAGCGCCAGTTAAAGATGTTGCTTGCCTGTTGCAACCTTTGGGTTTGCACTTTCGAGCTCAAAGGCTTTGCGAATCGGTGCAGATAATCGTCGAACGGTACTCTGGTAAAATCCCGGAATCAGAAGCCGAATTACTCAAACTCCCCGGAGTTGGCTTGTACACGGCGCGTTCCATCTGTGCCAATGCTTTTGGACAGCCAAAAGCCGTCCTCGATACCAACGTCGCTCGCATTTTCGAGCGCTTTTTCGGTTTGCTTGGCAACCGAGTTAAATCGCGCTGTCAACTGCTCTGGAAGGCAGCAGAACAAGTCGCCCCCGATACAGAGGTGGGAAAGTGGAACTTGACGCTATTGGATTTCGGAGCGGCTGTTTGCACGGCTAAAAAGCCACGTTGTGGAGATTGTCCGCTGCGCGATCGCTGCCAAGCTGTTGTAGATTTAAACTACGATCCAAGCATTAGCCTTGTTTTTGATTTTTCGTCTCAATTTAATAATTAATTCTCCTTCATTTAAGAGCAAACTGTTATTTACCTAAATGAATCTATCCCTCTTCTGTCACTCTAGCGCTTTCTTGTCAGTTTCGGCATAAAATAATCTGAGATGGTTATAGCATAAGACTTTTAGCAAAAATATTGATTTCAGGCATTCTGTTAGAAAATAAATGCTCAAACCCTTAATCTATAAGTTGGTCAAAATATTTTTCCCCAACAAAAAACGCCCTCAGGAATGAGAGCGTTTCTTGTTATCTCCAGCTAAGAATTAGCCATTGATAGCAGGAGCAACCAAAGCAACTGGAGTAGACTCACCAGCAGCTAAATCCAGAGGGAAGTTGTGAGCATTACGCTCGTGCATTACTTCCATACCCAAATTAGCGCGGTTGATCACATCAGCCCAAGTATTGACAACACGACCTTGTGAGTCGATAATCGATTGGTTGAAGTTAAAACCATTCAAGTTGAAAGCCATCGTGGAAATACCCAAAGCGGTAAACCAGATACCCACAACTGGCCATGCACCCAAGAAGAAGTGCAAAGAACGGCTATTGTTAAATGAAGCGTATTGGAAAATCAAACGACCGAAGTAGCCGTGAGCTGCAACGATATTGTAAGTTTCTTCTTCTTGACCGAACTTGTAACCGTAGTTTTGAGATTCAGCCTCAGTGGTTTCACGCAACAAAGAAGAAGTCACCAACGAACCGTGCATTGCAGAGAACAGAGAACCACCAAACACACCAGCCACACCTAACATATGGAAGGGGTGCATCAAGATATTGTGCTCAGCTTGGAACACGATCATGAAGTTGAAAGTTCCGCTGATACCCAAAGGCATACCATCGGAGAAAGAACCTTGACCGATAGGGTAGATCAAGAATACTGCTGTTGCTGCTGCCACTGGTGCAGAGTAAGCTACGCAGATCCAAGGACGCATACCTAAGCGGTAAGATAATTCCCATTCGCGACCCATGTAGCAGAACACGCCAAGCAGGAAGTGGAAAATCACTAACTGGTAGGGGCCGCCATTATAGAGCCACTCATCGAGAGAAGCTGCTTCCCAAATTGGGTAGAAGTGCAGACCAATCGCATTAGAAGAAGGAACAACAGCACCGGTGATGATGTTGTTTCCGTACATTAAGGAACCTGCAACGGGCTCGCGAATACCGTCGATGTCAACGGGAGGAGCGGCGATGAAGGCGATGATGTAGCAGATGGTGGCGGTTAAGAGGGTGGGGATCATTAGAACGCCGAACCAACCGATGTAAATCCGGTTGTCGGTGGATGTTACCCACTCGCAGAAGCGCTCCCAGACGTTAGCGCTTTCGCGCTGTTGTAAGGTAGTTGTCATGTGCTTATGATTGCTTTATGTATTTTTCAAGGTTCGGTGGGGCTTTTGTTCCCCGATGAATATTAGATTAGCGCTTTTATTTCGGTTTGTAAAGCCTTTTTAAGTACAGTGTTGCTGATGAGACAGATAAGTATAGCTAATCTGGGGGCGGCCGGAGGTAACAGATAACAGACTGCATTATGCTTGTAACATCAAGGCGGGTAAGGAAGCTGTGGGCTTTAAATATTGGAAATACTGGCGAAACTACCCCTTGTATCTACAGAACTAAAAATTAGATAAAAACGAAAAAGTCGCTAATTTAACAAGGTGGTTAATTTGTCAATGAGCTTTTTTACTTATTTTTAAGCTTTATCATTTTTACTCACGAATAACTGTAACGATTTTTACCAATTTATATTTTCTTCAGAATATCAAGTTAGCTTAGGTATAGAGATTAAATTTACCTACATACCCCGCAGGAGGGTTGCTATGGTTACAACATCGCTACGACCAAAAGAATCTCCCTCGCCCGCTTACATCTGTCCTATGGATCGGAGTTGCACTTACCTGCAACTGGCGGGTAACTTATTGCAAATAGATCCAGGCTTGCTGATAATTCTCGAACAGCCTCGGAAAGTAGTTACTGTCTCCATTCCCGTGAAACTAGACAGCGGTGAAGTGCAAGTTTTGGCGGGCCACCGCGTACAGCACTCCAATGTCCTTGGCCCTTACAAAGGTGGGACTCGCTACCATCCCTCTGTTACTCTGCAAGAAGTATCTGCTCTAGCGATGTTGATGACCTGGAAATGTGCTTTATTGGGCATTCCCTACGGTGGTGCTAAGGGCGGAATTGCGATCGATCCTTCTCACTACAGTGTTGGTGAGTTAGAGCGCATTACCCGCCGTTACACTACTGAATTGATTAAAGATATTGGCCCCGCCGTTGATATTCCCGCCCCTGATATGGGCACTAGCTCTCGCGAAATGGCTTGGATGATGGACACTTATTCTATGAATGTGGGTCATGCAGTGCCGGGGGTGGTAACGGGCAAACCCTTGTCTATTGGCGGTTCTAAGGGTCGCGAAATGGCAACGGGACGCGGTGTGATGATTACTGTCCGCGAGGCGCTGCTGGAACAGGGTCAGACTTTGGCGGGAGCGCGAGTCGCGATTCAAGGGTTCGGGAATGTGGGTAGCTCGGCTGCTTTACTCATGCACGAAGAGGGGGCTAAGATTTTAGCAGTCTCGGATGTGAACGGCGGACTATTTGCTCCTGAAGGTTTAGATATCCCTGCTGTGAAACTGTATGCTCAACAAAATAACCGCAGTATTGTGGGTTTTCCTGGTGGGGTGGCGGTAAGTAATGCTGAATTGTTGACTCTGCCTTGCGATGTGCTGATTCCCGCAGCTTTGGAAGACCAAATTACTGAGGAAAACTGCGATCGCATCCAAGCCAAATTCGTAGCAGAAGCGGCGAATGCTCCTGTTACTTTGATCGCCGATCAGATGTTAGAAGCGCGTGGGATCAAGGTTTTGCCAGATATTTTAACGAATGCTGGCGGAGTCGTAGTCAGTTACTTGGAATGGGTGCAAGGTCAATCCTATGTATTTTGGGACGAGGAACGGGTAAACCGTGAAATGGAAGGGTTGATGGTGCAAGCTTATCACCGAGTCAGCGAACTGGCTAAGGCGCGGGAGGTGTCTTTGCGGTTAGCGGCTTATATGCTAGGCGTTGGCCGCGTGGCTCAAGCGCTGAGCGATCGCGGTCTTTATCCTTGATTTTTTTACCAACTTGCGATCTAGTTTTAATGCTGACGGGGTTATTACCCCGTCAAGGAGTAGATAAAATCAAGGTCATGGCCCTTATACCCTTCTGAAAAATGGTTGCTTATGCTAACAGTTAACCGTTAACATTTAACAGTTAACCGTTAACATTCTAAGGTTCTACTATTACGGGCGTTCCTACTTCTACCTTTTCAAATAAAGCTTGAGCATCTTTATCGTACATTCTGACGCAACCATGAGAAGCAGGTCTGCCGATAGATTCTGGATTAGGTGTTCCGTGAAAACCAATCACATTTTTACCATCAGTCCAAAAGCCAATCCACCTACTTCCTAATGGATTATCTGGGCCTGGAGGAACAACCTCTCCTGTCCAAGGATGTTCCCAACTTGGTTCTCTAATCATTTGCATAACTTTAAAATTGCCTGTAGGAGTTTCCCAACCATCTTTTCCCACAGCCACAGGGAAACTTGTTTGCAACTCATTTTTGCGGTAAACATAAACGCGGCGTTCTCTCAATCTTAGCACTAAACGAACTTCCTGTAAAGGATTAACTGGGGGAGTTTGAAAGGGAGGCAGAAAAGTGTTTTTATCTCCTAGAGGTGGCAATTCTAGTTTCCCGATCGTCCGCGAACTCTGGGGAAGTGATATCTTTTTAGGAGCAGCTTTTTTGGGGATAGAATGATTTGAATTAGTTACTGGAGCAGCCGTCGCTTGTTGTATGCCGATCGTTAACAGGGCTGTACTCAAGCCCATCGCCATTAGCTTCTTAGATAAAGATCCACTATTCGTCATTGCTTGTTTCTCTCACTTCCTCACTAACAGTATTCTACAAGATTAATCTGTTTAAATCCGAAAGTCATTGTTCTTTTTGGGTTTAACCTGTGATTAATCTTGACTTTTGACCCTTGACTTGAAAGGTTTCATTGTTAATATTTCTTCCTCGATCCCTGCCGTCAGTAAGATCCCCCTCTTGGTAGAGTTATTTTCAAATTAGCTACAGTTATAGTCTGAAGAAAGACCGATATCTATGATATCAGTGTACCCTGCGATCGCGTGACCCACTAGCAACAGCCGTTGCCGAGTCTGGGCAAAGAAAGGCACAAGAAAATTATAATTCCTGTGAGTGCGATCGCTCGCGATCGCGAGCCGATTAGGGGGTTTTTCGTAAGTTTCCACAGCAACTCAGGACTGATGTTAGTTAGGGAATTGGGTTCCGCGATCGCAGTTAACTTACCTAACTTACTATCTGCCCAACTGTCAAGATGATGTTGTGGAACTCCTGACGGAGAATAGAGTCTATGAATAGTGGTGAGATAATCTTTACCTAACGATTATCTGAAGTCTGCCATCAGGTGAGTAAAATAGATTAGGTATAAAGGTTAGGGTGGTTTCTTACAATCAAAGCAACCCGATCCAAAAATATAGTCAAAAGTGAGGAAACAATGAGTCTTCAAAAGATTACTTTACTAACAGGTACAGCCCTATCGCTGTTAGTTTCAGTAGGGGTAGTGCATCCAGCAATGGCAAACCCTGAGAGTGAATTAGCTCAAGCAGGCATGAATACAACAGCGAATGTGGAAACAATCACAGGCATTGTGAAAAGCATTGTTGGTGAAGTGGTGACAGTTGATGTTGAGGGCGGTACTTACAGAACTCTGCTAATTGAACGGCGGGTACTGGGAACTATGGGTTTAGTACCGGGAAGTCGTGTCAGAGCAAGTGTAGCTCGCGGCGGTTCTGTGGTGCAAAGTATTGTAGTGATCCCAAATGTGAAGGTGACGGCGAGTACGGCGACTCGTATGACCACTACAACTCGGACTCAGACTCAAACTCAGACAACTCCGGCACCAATGCCAATGCGTCCCGCAGCCCCAATGCGTCCCCCTGCACCTCCAGCTCGGCCTCAAGCGGCTCCTGCTCGTCAGGCACCGATGGCTCCTGCTCCGATGATGCAACCAGCGGCTCCTGTGAGAGGACTTTGGTAAGGTTACGATCGCAGCAACTTTTAATTAACTAACTGATGTCACCGCGTTTTTGCGGTGGCTTCAATGATTTTAGATTTTCGATTTTTCTAAGGCTGGGGGTGTCAAATGCGCTTTTTATTTCTAATTTTGGTGCTGCTGTCGATAACTGCGTGCGATCGCGAAAAGCAGGCGATCGCTCCAGTCAATTCTAGCAATCAAGAATCCCCACAAGCTAGCCCAGTGCTGCAAAATACCTCACCAGTAGCCCAGACAAATGTAACAGCACCGAGCCAGATATTACGCACCGAAACGTTCTCGCCACAGCCAATCCGCATTACAGTTGCTAATTTACCGCAACCCTACGCCACCCAAAGCGCCTCAAAATCCCCTCAAGTAGTACCGCCTAGCCAAGGTGGAGCCTTGCGCGTTCCTCCCGGCTTTACTGTTAACATCTTTGCTAACAATTTAGAGGCTCCTCGGTGGTTAGCACTGACTCCTAGCGGCGATGTTTTGGTGACTGAAACCCGGCAAAACCGGATTCGCCTGTTGCGGGATACCAACGGCGACGGCGTTGCGGATGTGCGCGAAACCTTTGCTACTAGGGCAAATGGGTTAAATATTCCCTTTGGGATGGCCTTTAGCGATCGCTATTTTTTCCTCGGTAATAGCGCCGAAGTCCGCAGATTTCCCTACAATCAAGGCCAGCAACAACTAACTGGAACTGGTGAAAAAATTGCTGACTTACCGGGAGGTGGTTATAACCAACACTGGACGCGAAATGTTGTCACCTCCCCAGATAAAAATCAGCTTTATGTCTCCATTGGTTCGGCATCAAATGCCAGTGTAGAAGAGTTACCCAGAGCCTCAGTACAGGTGATGAATTTAGACGGTCAGAATCAAAAAACCTTTGCTTATGGGTTACGAAATCCCGTAGGATTAGATTTTCATCCGCAAACTGGAGAACTTTACACCACAGTTAACGAACGCGATGGTTTAGGGGACGATTTAGTACCCGATTACTTGACACGAATTCAGCAAGGTCAGTTTTACGGTTGGCCTTATGCTTATTTTACAGCGAATCGTTTAGATCCGCGCCACGCGCAAAATGGCATCAGCGATCGCCCAGATTTAGCTGCTAAGACTCTTATCCCAGACGTACTTTTTCAAGCGCATTCAGCAGCTTTAGGACTTCAGTTTTATGATGGGAAAACATTTCCTGAAAAATATCGGAATGGAGCCTTTGTAGCGTTTCGCGGCAGTTGGAACCGTAACGCTGGAACGGGATACAAAATTGTGTTTGTACCATTTAATAACGTTGGTCGTCCCCAAAATTATTATGAAGATTTTTTGAAGGGGTTTCTGATCGAGCCATCAGGGCCTAAAACTTGGGGTCGTCCTGTTGGTTTGCTAGTTTTACCTGATGGGAGTTTGTTGTTTACTGAAGAAGGTAATAACATAATTTATCGCGTGCAGTATCGGGGATAATTGTTAGTTGTTAGTTGTTAGTTGGGAAAAATTTATTCGTCTCTCCCTAACTTCTTCCTTCTTCCTTCTTCCTTCTTCCTTCTCCCTTCTTCCTTGATTCTAAAAACCAGAACCAGGCTGTTTTATAAACTCAGCTTCCTCTGGCGTTGTCTCCCTTCCAAGAATTTGATTTCGATGGGGAAATCTACCAAACTTCTCAATTATTTCTAAATGACGAATGGCATAATCAATAGGTGATTTACTCTCAGCATCTCCGCTAAGTTGGTAAAATAATTCAACTGCTTTTCGCTGATGTTCCAAATTTTCGCTATGTTCAAAAGGCAGGTAAATAAACCACCTTTGTACAGACAAAAAGGTGCTATCGAACTTGTTATCGACAGCGTATTGAGCAGCAATCAGTGCTTTACTATCAGTGGCAAAGGCTTGAGGTTTTCCACGAAATAAATTCCGAGGGAATTGATCTAGTAATATGATTAATGCTAAGCAACTTTCTGGGGATTTTTGCCAAGAGTCAAGTTTACCTGATGCGGCTAATTCATAGTCTGAGAAAAAGCGCGATCGTACTTCCTCGTCAAAAGCTGTATCTTTTGTAAACCATTCTTTTTTAGGTTGGCCATAGTTGGGAGAGTCAGATTGACCAAACCAGAAAGTTAAAACTCGATCGACTTGCAATCTTGATTCTAATTGATTATTCATTGTAATTTCAATTAAAACCTATTTTTTAGAATTAAACTTTTGTTTAGCTTGCTCGTAAACTTCAACATTAATTTGAGTTATCCCCAATTCTTGAGCAAATTTCTCAATCTTTTTACGAGCAGCCGGTCGGACGAAAAAGGGAATTTCCTTGAGCCTTGCCTCAGCTTCTGCTGTCCATTCTAGTGGTATACTCATTATCCAATTACTCCTGATTTTAAGTACAATTGCTATAAATTCATAGTTTACAGCATAAAGGGCTTAATGGCAAAATCCCCCAGCGTAACTGTAAAACTCTGTTGCTCTTTAGTAGCCGCAAAATTAATAATAACTTCACAGGCAACTGCAACAGTCAGCATCACCAAGTTTCTCGCTAAAGGGTAATCGCAAACATCATCATTTGCTGGTGAAGGAACGCGATAGCCTTGATTCCAAATCACCTCAGCATAATCACTAGCTAAACCGACATGGAGACAGGGAATACTCCTACTCGCACAGCAATCTTTAACAGCTTGCCGACCTATGCTATTATCAAAAGTATCAACTACTAATGCACTATTGGCAAGTAGTACAGCGGCATTTGCTGCTGTTAGTTCTTTCGACTGTGGATCGACCTTAACTCCTAGAGCGCGGTAGAGGTTATTGGCGATAATTTTTGCTTTGAATGCGCCCACATCTGAACGATAATAGGGTTGGGTAGATAAGTTACGTTCCTCGATGCGATCGCGGTCAATTACCTTTAAGTTTTCAAAGCCAGAACGTGCCAAGTTCTCAGTAATATTAGCACCCAAAGCACCAGCGCCACATACCGTTACTGGCAACTTTTTCAACAGTGACATTACTGCTGGTGTTCGATACAGTTGTTCGTGAAATAAAGTTGACATAATTGGTAATTGGTAATTGGTAATAGCTAATTGCGAATGGCTAATTGCTAACTTATCTAGCTTCGACAACTCCAACTAATGATTGTAAATCAAAGTTGCTGTCTAGTCCGCTTAGACAAATGCCAGCACTAACTACAGTCAGGTCATTTTTGGCGATCGCGCTGGTGTGGCGATCGCCATTTCCACCAGTCCACTCGATCAGCCAATAGTCGTCGCGATCGCGAAACTCTCGCAACTCTCCCCCACCCATTTGTAGCGCCTCCTGTAAGCGCTTTTCATCCCGTCGCTGCTGGAACTTTTGACTAAATTCCTCAGTCTGCTGTGCTACTAACTCGTAGACAGTACGCATCTCCGGTGTCATCCCCTTAAAGCGGACTTCTTGAGGAGAAATCACCTTTTTTAACGCCAATCTTAGTTCCTCAGATGACAGCGGATCGGCGCGGCGATCGATATCCTCGAACCACCACGATTTACCATCCCATCTAGCAATAATTGGCTCAAAAGTAGCGCCTTCAGTTACTAAATGGATGGGAAATGGTTTGGCAACACCAATGCGTTGTCTAGCATCAGATTCATTAACAGGATAAGCCAGCCAAGTTTGTCCTTGCAAAGTGTAAGCTAGTTGCAATCGAATGGGAGCAAGTAGTTGCAAATATTCCGTCAGTTGTGGCAAACTGGGTTCATCAACTACTTGAGCAACTTTTTCATTAACTGGCTGAAAAATACCCCATCCTTCAAAATTACGCGGCTTTGGCTTGAAAGTATAAACAATTCCAGCTACCCTTGTCCGTACCCGTCCCCCGCGAGTGCAAGGCGCGAGAAACTGAGTATCGCACAACTGCGTTTCTTGTGCAGCCAGTTTGCTCAGAAGATTGCGGATATCTGCCACTATATTTACCTCCAAAACTCATTAAATATTTTCCTGAAACTTTAATGGTATAGAAGTTATATGTTATTGAACATTAACACTAAAAACATTTAGTTTTAAGGATGAATTGCAGAATGTAACAATTAAACTATTGCGTTAAGCAGGTTCTTGTGTTAGGTTTGAATTTCAAATCCTAGAAGTAGGACAAAATTATCTTATCCAAAAACAATGCAAAGACATACTATGATGACTCCGAAATTCTTAAAAGTCGCAGTTGCAACCGCAGGTACAGCCTTGAGCTTAGCATCTATTTTTGCTAACCCAGTCAAAGCCGAGGAATACAAATTTACAGTTCAGAACAATACCGATACAGCAATTAGCCAGGTATTCGTATCTGAAGATGGCAAGACTTGGGGATACTTTTCTCTGGAAAGTAACATTGCTCCCAAGAGTGAAGGAGAGATGGTTTGGGGTGAACAGACTAATCACGAAGCTTGCAGCCAGTGGATAAAAGTAGGATTTGAAGATGGGAGTATGTCAGAGGCGGAGAAGTTTGATTTCTGTGCTAATCCTTCTTTAGTTGTTGACTAAGAATTAAGCTGTGATGCAGGTTTAAAACCGAGTGTATAACTCAGGGTGTATCCTCCGCTTTTTGTGTCAAAGAAGGCTGGAGTCAAGTGACTTCAGCTTCTTTGTAGGCAAGTCTATCTTATTTTAGGATAAAGTGAAAACAGACTCACTCTTTTATAAGCTATTTCAGAAGTTCCCCCATAGCTTTTTTGAGCTGATTGGTCAATCTTCTTCTGAGGTTGAAGCTTATCATTTTACCTCAGTAGAAATCAAACAACCGAATTTTACCATCGATGGATTGTTTAAGCCTAGTGATGAGGATAACGACAAACCTATTTACTTTATTGAGGTACAGTTTCAGAAGAAAGACTATTTTTATTGGCGTTTTTTTGCAGAAGTTTTCCTGTATCTGAAGCAAGA
This sequence comes from Kamptonema formosum PCC 6407, assembly GCF_000332155.1. Taxonomy (GTDB): domain Bacteria; phylum Cyanobacteriota; class Cyanobacteriia; order Cyanobacteriales; family Microcoleaceae; genus Kamptonema; species Kamptonema formosum. Next base: position 1,419,648 of record NZ_KB235903.1, read on the forward strand.
AATGCCTACTCAAGATTGGCAGGCTGTGGCTGTGTTTAAAAACCGCAATGTCGATCCCGACTTACCAAGACAATATCGAGGTTTGTTGATGAGCCAGCAGGTGAAAATTATCTATTTGGAGGAGTTAGAAAAAACAGGCGATCGCTCTTTAGCTCTAGGTATGGTACAATTAATTGTAGAGCCAGAAGAAACAGCGGGTGCAGAAGCTCGGCAATTAATTGGAAAGGCGCGGCAGTTGGATGATGAAGACCTTAGCCGCGATGTAGTAGAATTTATTGAGACGGTCATTGTTTATAAGTTTGCTAATTTGAGTCGTCAGGAGATACAAGAAATGCTGGAATTGGGTGATTTGAAGCAGACAAGATTTTATCAAGAAGCCAAAATAGAAGGTAAGGTAGAAACAGTGCCTGTACTTTTGCGACTGGGATTGAGTGTAGAACAAATTGCTCGTGAGTTAGGGTTGGACATTGAATTGGTAAGGCAGGCAGTTCAGGGTTTTTCTGGTGGTGAGATTGAGGAAGGAGAAGATAGGGGAAATTAGCAAAATTGTATTTGCTGATTATTAGTTTAATTCTGATTTTCATCAACTGAATCTATATCGTTTTGAATGACCACCTATTGAGTAGGTGAAAATTATGACTATTTCAATAGCAGCAACACCCTTACCTTTAGCAGTTAATGCTGATGGCGTAGTGCTAGTAGGGGGAACACGAGTAACCCTTGATACGGTTGTATTTTCTTTTAATCGAGGTGCAACTGCTGAGGAAATTTGTTTGGCTTATCCATCTTTGCGTTTAGCAGATGTGTATGCCACAATTGCTTATTATTTGCAGCATCAGGAAGATGTCGAGGCGTATTTGCAGCAGCGGCAAGTATTAGCGAGGGAAGTTCGCAGACAGAATGAGGCTAAATTCAATCCTCAAGGAATTAGAGAACGTTTGTTGTCTCGGAGGGGTGGATAGTGACTCATGCTTCACCTGCTTCAAGTAGTACATTCCCCATTGCCCTCGCTCGCTTGATATTAGTAGTTAAAGCACAAACAATTACAGTCCTGATTTGAGAACTGTTCAATATATCATTTTGAATGACTACATAAGGACGAACATAACCTGGCTCTGAGCCAATTGGCTGTCCTAAATCAATCCAGTAAATATCTCCTTGGTGAATTACCATTCTGTTTCTGCCAATTGTCGCTGATGTTGACGCATTCCCTCTAACATAGCTTGCTCTGACGGATCTAGTCCATCTGCATAGGCTTCATTGATGCTTTTTAGGAGTTCTTGTTGATGATGGCGATGCAAATAGTCTTCCATTGCTAAAATAAACAGTTGATTTTCAGGAATCTGCATCTCATTTGCCAGGATAGATACTTGGTTATAGAGTGAATCGGGGAGGGAAAGATCTGTTTTAATGTTAGCCATGAGTGTTGTAACTGTTTGAGGGGCTATAGTTCTAGTTTAGCTTAAGCGCGATCGCACTGTCTATCCTCAGTTAAAATGTAGTATGATTTTGGGAATCTTACCGATCAAATTATCCTCCCATCCAATGACTACACTCTGATTTCTATAAAACTTAATTAACTATGCCATCTGAAGAACATATCCAATCATCTTATCATGACTTCTTGCATGACTCGGATGGCTGGATTAAGCCGGGTGAGTCGGTTGAATCTTGTGAATCGGGTGAATTTTTTGACAATGTAGAGCTTGCGGTTTTAGAAATATCGCCGACTAAAAATGACTGGTATAAGTCGAAAGAAAAACCTATTCAAGTCTTTATTAGCCAGTATTTATTATCAGTAGGAATAAACAATTCCATTGAAAAAGTTTACAAATATGACGATGTAGTATACAGAGCAGATATTATTTGTCCAGATATTAGCACTGTGATAGAAGTTAAAAAGGTGTTATCCCGTGAGGATATATGGCACGCTAAAAGTCAAGTGAAGACTTATGCAAACAAATATAACATGAGATATTGTTTGGTCATAGGTTTGCCTCCCCGCAGTTTTAACCAACGAAAATCAGTAGAGCAGTTAGCAAAAGAAGAAAAAGAATGGAATTTTGCTGTAATTTTTCTCGATCCTAATAACGAGAAAACTTTGGGATTAGATCAATACTTTAAGCAACTTTCTTCAGTATCTTGGAAAGATTCACTTGATGATATCATAAGAAGGCTCCGAGAGATAGTTTCAGCGTACTGGGAATCATTTTCAAAGACAACAAAACACTTGTTAAAGCCTACTCAAAAACACCGTTACTATCTACCTCCCTCCGATCAGTAAATTTAAAAAAAATGATTAATGGGGCTTGTTTTATTTACCAGCCCCATTATTATCACTTATCATCTCTCACCGGCAAAGCCACATCCAGAATTTCCATCAGCAACTCCAACCGCGAAGGACGAGAAAGCATCGGCACCAAATTCGGCAATGAATAGTAATCACCAGCAAACGTAAAGGTTTCCACCGGCACTTGCTTCTGCTTCAATTGACTCTCAACATAATTAGAATGAGAACCAACTCGCACGATCACTACATTCGGCATTACCCCTAAATCGCGGCAATAAGTAGTATAAGCATCGGCAAATAAAGGTGTAGAATTATCACCTTCATCTGTCACCAAAATAAACTGCTCAACCACCTGCTTTTTCTTCCGCATCACTTCCACAGCGCAACCGCAGCTAGTACCACCATTTGCCTGAAGATGCTTAAAAGCACGCTCCCAGTCCGTCAATTCCTTACCTTTTGCCTCTACAAAATAGGGCATCGTGTCAAAGGCATAGACGAACAAATCGGCATCGGAAATACCAGAAATTAACGCGGCAAGACGCTTACCAACTTCGATTGCATTCGTCATGGAACCTGACTTATCTACTAGCAAACCAGTAGATTTAGCGATTTTACCGCGTCTTTTTACCTGTTCATTTGTCACCGCTTCCAGTTTCGCCGCCGTCGCTGCATCAAATTGAGCGCCATCGCCGGCAACACTAGCTTTAAAAGCAGAAACTCGATCGCTTTTCGCGGCTTGATCCAACTTCCCATCAATCAATTTTTTGACTTCTGGGTGATCCATTGCACCGCGATTTTGAATGGATTTCAAGTTATTAATTACTTCCTGCGGTGACATCGAATCAATTAATGCTACCAATACAGTTGGTGTTAGTTGTTTTACTGCGCCAACTGCGATCGCATAAGGAATCTTGTGCTCGACAATCAACATCGCCTGATCCGCTGGAGTCGCCGCCTTCGCCAACTGCTTGAGTACAAACGCCAGACTGTCCTCTGGCGGATTGTCCTTAAACAGGACAGAATCAGCACGATCGCTTGGTTTAATATGCAAACTCGCATACAAATGCTTCATCGCCTTGCGTCCCCGCATTGCAGCGCGATCGAAAAACTGCGGATTCTTTTCGCGCGATTTCAGATAGCGAGTCACAGCAGTACGCGCCGATCGCGGCACTTTTCCCCGGTGAACCTTCATAAAGTCCACAATCCGTGAAACCTCATAAGGAGGGAACTCTTGTAACATCACAAAACCAGCATCTCTGTGCTCAGTTAAGTTACTTGTTAGCAAATTTCCGACAAAAACTTCCTTATGATCGCGCACGTCGCCATTGTGCTGATACCACACCGCTAAATGACCGTAAAAAATCGGGTCAATTTCCACAATTAACTTGTGAATTTCTGTCACCTTTTCTAATTGGCGGTGAGGTGTAGTTAGCAAACTATTAAGCATTTCTAAACGTAAATCTCGCTCGGCTGTATTCATATTCATAACTATTATCTCCTTTGAATTAATAGAGAATTTTTTAGAGGCATCTGTCGCTCTTCTTTCACTGACATTTTATGCCTTACCCACTTACCCGCCAAGGGTTAAAACCCCTGTCTCATAGCTTAAGTCCTCTGAAGAGGACTACAAAAATCTTTAGTCGGTTTTAACCGACTTTTGCTCTTAGACAGGGGTTTTAACCCCTGGCGCATCTATTAGAAAAAAATTACTTCGCGCAAGTCAAAAAAGCCATTTGTTCATACGCAGGGATTGAACCTGCATAATCTTGAACCTAAATCAAGCGCCTTTTCCAATTTGGCTAGTATGTAAGCTTTCCCAGTTAGGGCGCGAAGTAAAAACCTTAAACCTTGCTAAGTTGCTGCATAATAAACTTAATTTGTTTCTTACTACACTGCTGTTTACTAACAGCATAAACAGGCTTTCCGTATTCCCACCACCCGCGATCGCGAGTCAGATTAGTTTTCAAAACAACATCAGCACCCAAACTCAGAAAAGGAATATCTGCCAGCGTAATTAGATACCAAATATCATCGATCTTACGGTAATGATGGTAGGCATCGATTCTCAAAAAATCTTTCGGTTTTTCAGGAGGCTTGTATGGGATTTTCTTAGCTAAACAGAGAATGCCAGAATCTGGGTGAATATACAGTTTTTCTTGGGAATAACCAATGCGATTTGGCTGGTAATGATAGGCAGAGCTTTTAGGGTAAGGAACCCCATCAATAATCACAACATTTCGTTCTACATAACTCCAAACATGAGAAAGGATATGTTGACCCGATAAAGTAGTGATATCAACCAACTGGGACATTTCTCTATAAACCTCATCCCAGAGTTTCCCTATTTTTGAACGCAGCCAACGGTACAGCGGGCCAAGACAATCAGAAAAGTATTTTGTCTTGTTTCTCGGCTTAATTAAGTAAGGTCTAAGCAGTCCGTCTGTACTTGCTTCTTCAGTAATCTTTGTTAGGTGTTTCTTGTACCCAGTCACCTTTTTTAAGCTGATTCTCCACCCTGAACGAGGGCGCTCAATCACATTTTCACCTAAGCGGTGTTCGCTCATAAATACCCTTAATTTGAGAGTAATACAGCAGAATAAACCGATTGCAAAAATCTATCGATCTCATTAGTCCGCGTAGGCGGACTTTGTTTGTGTAGGCGCGATTTCAATCGCCGGAATATTATTGCAAGAAGCCTAATAATCAAACACCCAAGAAATGCTAAGGCAAAATACTTCGCACAAGTCGAAAAAGCTTTAAGCACGGCTGTTCTTACCAGTTTTACCTGGCAGTGGACACGCAAACCTCATCTAACAAGAGACTTGGAATGCTTCGCTAGGTCGGTCGCCCGAATATCGCTACCTTAGAGCCCTATAGTTAGTAAAGTGTGTAGGCTTTATCGGTTAGGATGCGAAGTGAAACCCTCAATTTTTAACAGAAATAACTGTCAGCGAGTTTTAATCAAAACTTTGCCACCTGCTGCTTCTAGCTTTTGCTTAATATCGCTACAAGAGTTATAGTCTACAGCTTCCTTAACTACCCTTGGCAGCTAGTTCACAAAATTTTTAGCTTCCAACAGTGGCAGATTTGTGATGCTTCTAATTGTCTTGATAACTGCAAGTATTCTATCGGCTGGAACTTCTGATAGAATGACATCAAATTCAGGTTCAATTTCAACATCATTCATCTTTTTATTTTTGGTAAAAACCCAGAATCAACGTCCATTTTTTAAGCAGTTAAAATCACCTCGCGCAAGTTAAGAAAGCCTTGGGTACATATACGGGAGTTGAACCCGTGACCTTTTCTTTAGAGAGAAATGCTCAACCATGAGCTAGTATGTAAGCTTCCTTAGTTGGGGCGCGAAGTGCTGTTTAACTACCTAGTTTTTATCCCGCACAAGTTAAAAAAGCTCTTTAACTGGTGCTCTACCATTTGAGCTACATCGCCAATAATGGCGACGGTAGGATTTGAACCTACAACTTCCCGCTTATGAGGCGTATGTTTGTAAGCTTCATCAGTTAGGATGCGGGATAATTTGATTTGAGATTGTGAATTTCATTCAAAATTGATTGGGTTACTTCGCGCAAGTTAGAAAAGCTTTTTACTTTACTGAGCTACCATCCAAATAATGGAATGGAGAGGAATCGAACCTCTGACCTTTCGATTTAATCGAATGCTCTTGGCCAAGGGTATGTAGGCTTTTGCAATCTGGGCGCGAAGTAAAAATCAATGGAACTTGAAAATAGTGCAATAATTAAGGGCACACAAGTCAGAAAAGCTGTTTTTTTACTCCTCTCCAAAAAGCGGAGAGGGCAGGGATCGAACCTACTATTCGATTGCTCGAATGTTACCAGTTTGTAGGCTTTTTTAGTTAGGGTGCGCCTTTAATTACTAACTACAATTAGACGTTAATAATTGACAGCAATTAGCCGTAAACTGCCTCTGGGCGTATAATCAAATCGCCTGTAGGACGGCGATCTAAGACGTAAGGTTGAAAGCGATCGCGCCCGACATCAAAATGCTGTGCGAGTCGTTCTTTAACGGCTCCATCATTCATATTGGGCGTGATGCCTAGCTGCTCTTCTGCAACATCGTAAGAACGCCCTTCAAAACGAATATGAACCATGCTAGCACCTCCTATAAATATTTTAGATTTGGGATTTGGATTTGGATTTGGATTTGAATTTGGATTTGGTAGCTTGTCTGTTCTGTAATTTAGTCAGCTTATAATTTGGCAAATAATTACAGAAGAAAACGCCGCTCTAAATGATACAATTGTCTAAGACTTTCAGTTTTTTCGGTTGGCTTTTCCTGTCTGAGTATGATAGAGTTCTCTTCCTCTAAATCTGTCTCAGTTTGGTCAAAGTTACGCCGCTCTAGTTGAATTTTCTCTGACTCGCTGGGAGTCTGAGCATAACTGAAAAATCGGGTGTAAAGTAATAACATCGATCGCTGATTAATCTTCGTTTCAAGATTGATAGATATTTAGTTGTCAAGGTTCGGGTAGGCTTTTGCTGTAGAGGCTTTCGACCTCTCCTTTGCTTGCCACACTTATATACTACACAAATACTACAGAACTGTCAAGGGGGTTGGGAAATTTTTTTTTAGCACCTGCGCCCACCCTAGACGAAAAGTTGCTCCTCTATAAAAATGACAAAAAACCCCTCTTATATAAAGCAGGGGTTTTTTGTTATTAGACCTAGCTAGCACAGACTAATTTAGCCTTTCCAGCCTTTTTCAGCTTGAGAAAGCACGTAGGTAGCCACATCCTCAATTTGTTGGTCGCTTAAACGACCCTTGAATTTTGGCATCGCATTTTTGCCATTTGTCACCTGGGCGGTGATGGCTTCTAGAGAGTTCATCGCAAACTTCTCCAAAGCTTCTTTTTTCAAGGTTCTTTGAGCCATCACAACATTACCGCCACCGATATGGCAAGCAGCACAGTTAGCGGCAAAAACTTTCGCTCCATTAGCGATATTTCCCTCTGCCAATGCAGGGCGACCAAAACCGAGGGTAAATATTGCGATCGCGAACAGGACAATCGATAAGATTCTTTTCAACTGAGTTCTCCTCTAGTAACATTTTTCCCCTCTCCAGCTCTCGCTGTCAGGGGGACTTTCCAACATCAAAGCATCTTGACCAAACTATTTTACCTGTTGATACACTCACAATAGCGATCGCAGCCTTTTTCCCGCCCATTTTCAATTCTCAAAACTCTCCACGCCCCATCCCGGAGCCTTTTGAGCGGCTCTGAGTACAAAAGCAGCCAAATTTTCTATTTGCTCCTGTGGCATCCAACTTTCCGGTACCTCTCGGCACCAATAGCTTTCCTCGCTGCCGTCGTAACTCATCGGCTCTCTCAAAAAAGCCACCAAGCTGCTAACATTGTCACGGGGAGGCGTTGCAGCTTTGAGGTCTTTCAAAGACAGAGATACCATTGGATTGGGTAGTGTCGCTCCCCCTACGTGACAGTTCAGGCAGTTTTGCCCAAACAGGCGTTTGCCCGCCGATAAATCCTCACCAGAAAACAAGCGAGTTTCTCCCTGACCGTTTAGCTCTAGCTCAATAGGTTCTTTGGCTTGCAAATACCGAACCACATAGGGATCTAAAGCATCAGCTCGGGCAGGTTGGACAGCACTTAATAGCAGCAGCCCACTTACTAAAATCCCCAACAGATAACGAACTAAAACACTATGGCGTAGCATGAGGGCGAGCAATATAAATGTGATATTGAATTCTAGGGCCAAACAATTTTAGACTTTAGATTTTAGATAAGAGCTCAGCCCCGAACCCGCTCGATGCTTGCAGTCCGTAAACAACCTCACCATCTAAAATCCAAAATCTAAAATTTAAAATCCTTTAACGAGCTCCTTTGCCACCACCCCACTGAGAACCGATAATCTGCGGTTGCAATAGAATATGACCCGCGATCGCATAAAGGTCATCATCCGTGAGATTTCTCATTTCAGTGAAAATATCTGCACTTTTAGTGCTAGGGTGCAACTCAGAAATTTCGGTAAACCCGTCAAACGTCTTTGGGTTTTTCATGAACTCCACCAACGTTTCTATATTAGTGCGTGGTGGGGATGCCAAAGCTAAAGTGTCAGGACTCAAATTCACATTTGGGTCAGTTTTTGTCATACCCCCCACATGGCATTGAGCGCAAGCTGAGTTAAATAAGCGTTTGCCTTCTTTAACTTGTTTGAGGCTCAACACCACAGTTTTACCCTGAGCGTTCAGAGGAACAGTGCGAACCTCTTCGCTGAGTTCGACAGCAAGGGCACCGCCGACAAAAATCTGAAATGTCAAGAATACAGTGACAACAGCAATGAAATATCTTTTAAGCATGGTTCTCCCTAAAAACAGGTTAGTTATTGAACCCTTTACACAGAATGGATCAATCTGCAATAGGTTCTGAGTCACGGCCTCGATCGAGTTTAGAAATAATTGCCTTAACATCCTCCAAAGCCAAACGGGTTCGCGGATGTTTGTAAGCAATTCCCAACTCATCGCACAAACGCAGTACATCTTCTACAGGGACGTTGTAATCCACTGCTATTTCTGCAATCGACAGGTCTGCAAAACCCATAATTATTGGTTGCTGACAGTTGACATTCTCATCCCTAAAGAGGATGGGATTCAAAGCGAGATTTCGCTCTAAATCTCCCTATTGCTAGGGTGATTGGGCGCAATCTTTTTGCTTTAAAAGGTAGGCTGCTATCCTAGTCTTACAACTAGCTCAGAGAAGCGTTTAGGGATTCTTCCCTGGTTTCGCAGATTCCCTGCGTACCTTTTTAAAAGATTATCCCAATATCCGCCCATCAGGTATTACTGATCCCAGCCATCAATCTCTCTTGAGCACCAAACGAAAGCAGTTGTGAATCACAATCAATATCATCCCATCCAGATGCCCTTTTACCAACTAGCTGTCTTTGCTTCGATCGCCCGCTTTAGGGCAATCGCCCGAAGCTAGTGGTATGTGTGGGTATAATGTGGGGATCGCTCGGATTCAAGCTTTCTGCCACGCTAGAAGCGGAACTGATTTGCGGTTGGGGTTGGTGAAGTCGAATTAGCTGAGCTAAAGTTTTCTTTAACTGGGTGCGAGGTACGATCGCATCTACAAAGCCCTGAGCCAGTAAATACTCAGCAGTTTGGAAATTTTCGGGCAGCTTTTCCCGCAGAGTTTGCTCGATTACCCGGCGACCGGCAAAGCCAATTGTTGCTTTTGGTTCTGCAATAATAATGTCGCCGAGCATAGCAAAGCTAGCTGTCACGCCGCCAGTTGTAGGGTGAGTCAAGACCGGAATGTAGAGCAGTTTAGCTTCTCGATGCCGTTCTAAGGCTCCAGAAATTTTTGCCATCTGCATCAGCGACAGCATTCCTTCCTGCATTCTGGCACCACCAGAGGCACAGACAACGATCGCCGGTAAGCCTTCGAGGGTAGCGCGTTCGATCAGGCGGGTGATTTTTTCTCCTACTACTGAACCCATGCTCCCTCCCATAAATTGGAAGTCCATCACAGCAAGGGCTATGGGTAAGCTTTCTAGTTGGCCTAGTCCCGTTTGTACTGCGTCTACTAAGCCAGTTTTTTCTTGAGTTTCACGGAGGCGATCGCTATACTGTTTGCGATCGCGAAACTTTAACGGGTCAGTCGCGCACAATCCCCAATCGATTGCCTTCCAGGTATTCGCATCGATCAACTGCTCGATACGTTCCTCGCTGTATACTCTCAAATGATGGCCGCACTCTAAGCACACCATAAAATTTGCCCGGAGGTCTTTGGCATAGGTGAGCGCCCCACAAGCTTCGCATTTAATCCACAGCCCGTCAGCAATTTCGCGTTCGGGCCGCTGTTCAGAATTTGGCACTGCTTTTCGTCGATCTGCAAACCAGTCAAATAAAGACATTAAAACTTGGTAATTGGTAATTGGTAATTGTTAATTGTTAATTGTTAACTGTTAACTGTTAACCGTTATCTGGATCTTCCTCAATCGGACTGATTAGGAGCGATGCCGCCCACTTGTCTTGCGGTCGGACTTGCAAAGCTGTGGCACTCCCAGCTCCCAAATACGATGCTAAGCCCAAATCCACAATCCGAGCCGGGATTTGATGAGCGGCTAGTAACTGCTCCATCAATTCGGCTTCCCAGCGGAAGCTAGTAGTTTTTAGCGTAATCCAAGACACAGATTATCTTACCAATTTAAGGGACTAGGCTATCTGCCAATTATTTATCTGAGTAAACATACCTAATTAGAGGCTAAAATTAGGGAAAAATAACTGCAAATAAATAGATATTATCATCTCGCCCCAAAGAGCTGTTAATACTGCGCCCAAAGCCAAAAATGGCCCGAAGGGCATCTGTTGGCGGCGACCAAGCCAGCCCAATGCGATCGCACCCCCACCCACAAATGCCCCCAGAGTACAGGCGAGAAACCCCGCCAGTAGTAGATATTTCCAGCCTAACCACGCTCCCATCATCGCTGCTAATTTAGTATCTCCCGCTCCCATCGCAGTTTGCCCAAAGACAAGGGAACCTGCTAAGGCAATGATGTCAAACAACCAAAGACCAACAACTGCACCGGTAACACCCGTTAATACTAGACGATCGATCCCAACTGCGAGATTAAAGTTGGGCAATAAACCATTTAATGCTTGGAAAACTAGACCGAGAACCAATCCTGACCGAGTTAAGGCATTAGGAAGGGTCATGGTGTCTAAATCAATTAAAGATAAAGCTAAAAGCCAGCTAAAAAACGTCCAGTAACCCAAAGTTTCTAGCGTTACCCCGAACCTCCAGAAAACTAGCAAAAACATCAGACCCGTTGCTGCTTCTACAATTGGATAGCGGGCAGAAATAGGACTTCGACAGTGCTTACACCGCCCCCGCAGCCACAGCCAGCCGAATACTGGTACATTTTCGGAGAGTCGGAGTTGATGTAAGCATTGAGGACAGCGAGACGGCGGCCAGAGCACGGACAATTTTGCTGGTAGCCGATAAACTACGACATTGAGGAAACTGCCAATTGAGGCTCCTAGTACAAATATAATTAAGGCAAAAGGCAGAGCGGTGAGTATTTCCATTAAGAAGGGGCTAGGGGCTAGGGGCTAGGGAAGAGGAAAGAGGGGCTAGGGGCTAGGGGCTAGGGAAGAAGGGAAGAAGGGAAGAAGGGAATAGAATAAGCAGACTTTAGCAATAAGCGAGCGTCCTAACTGACTTGGGAGTTGCGATAAGTAGTTGGACAAAAATAAATAATGTCATTGCGAGCCCAGCGAAGCAATCCCAAACCCCTGCGTTGGCGAAGCCTGCGCGTAGCGCTTATGCTTCACTTCACTATCGTTCCGTTCGCAATGACATGGTTGCGTTTATTTATAGCAACCGCCATAACGGTTAGGACATTCTAAATCGCCTAAACCATGTCTAGTATTGCATTTTCCTCCTGCCTCAAGCCGAACTGCTATATGTCCGACTACTTAGCACTTAGAGGGCGGCGTTACCAGTTTACTAATAAATTTGCGATTCAATATGCTCAAAAGGTACGTAACATTCATCGGGTAATAACACTGGCTTCGATGAGAAAATTAGTTGACCTCGGCTGTTTACTGTGTTAATTACTACGCCCATTGGACGCTGCATTTGGTCGGAGTGTACTTCCAAATAGGCACGATAGGTGAGTCTGGCGGTTCGGAGTAAAGTCGAATCGAACAACATGGAGCAATCTCGACTGTTTAGCGTTTTTTTTGCCAATCCTTGCGATCGGGAGTTAAACAAATTGTAAGCCTGAATTTGCTACTTCTCGTGCTTACTATTCGATGTTTTATCTCGCCCCAGCATTTTCCGAAGCTGAACGACTATCCTATTCGCGACACTCAGCAGCCAATATTGATGCGGTTATCTAATTATAAATATTAGCTTTGCTTTCTCCAAAATCTCTATTATTATTAAAATACAACTATCCAAGATATTAAACACAACGAGTCAGTACATCCATGCCTGCTAAAGATGCCTTTCACGAAGTTGTTAAAACCGCTCTCCAGAAAGATGGATGGCAGATTACTCACGATCCATACACTTTACAAGCTGGAACTCTAGAGCTTTACATTGACTTGGGGGCTGAAAAGGTGGTTGCGGCCCAAAAAGACGGACAGAAAATCGCCGTTGAAATCAAAAGCTTTATTGGCCCATCCAAAATATCCGAGTTTTACACAGCTTTAGGACAATTCATTAGTTATAGAGCAGCTTTACAACAACAAGAAGCAGACCGCATTTTATATCTGGCAATACCCAGCAATGTCTACCATAGTTTTTTCACAATGGGCTTTATTCACTCTTTAGTTAAACAAAATAAAATTTATTTAATTATTTACAATATAGAGCGGGAGGCAATCGCACAATGGCAAATGTAGAACTTTATAGGCAGCACATCCAAAATCTTCTCTCCCAACACGCCAGTCTGGTTTGGGATGAGCGAATTCAGGCTGAAACTATCTTTGATACCGACCGCGATCGTTATCAATTAGTCTATGTAGGCTGGCGCAATCAGGAGCGAATTTATGGCCCGGTTTTGCACCTAGATATTATCGACAATAAAATTTGGATTCAGCAGGATGGAACCGAGGTGGGTATTGCCAATGAACTCGTAGAATTAGGAGTTCCTAAACAAGACATTATACTAGGTTTTGACCCTCCTAATATGCGAGAATTCAGTGAATTTGCCATCGGATAAATTACGTTTAATTTACTGTCGATCAATAGTCCGGACAGTTTTTAAGCAGCCAGAGTACCATAAGACAAGACTGAGGGGAGGTTAGGATGATTTAAAATCAAGTCCTTGTCTAAATCTAACTTGCTAATAAATGTATAAAGTAGATGCCGATTGAATTCCAGGCGTTTATAGGAGGCCATTGAAAACACGAATGGATGGGCAGACAAGTGGCGATTAGAGGCTTCATATTTGGCTAAATTTAAGGCCGCTAGGCTGGCATTAAAATGAAAATCAAGCCGTTGGCTATTCACAGATTGACAATCGGACAAACCAGTAAATTGTTTGGCATCCCGAAAAATGAATTCAATTTGAAAACGAGCTTGATAATACTCAAGTATTTGCTCAGCCTTGAGATTGATATCGGTACTAAACAATAAAACATTTTTGGTTTTACCGTTAGCTTGAAGCTCAGATATACAAGCCAAACGGATTTTGCATTTTAAGCAACAACTCCATACTAATAATGAATAAAGCTTAACTCCTGGCTTAATTTCTTTGACGAAAGTTAGATTTTTCAAATTATTGCAGTCAACTTTACCATCATATTTACGAGGAGCGCCGAATTTATTCCTTGCTCCGGTATAGAGGTAATTCAGGTTGGCATCAACCCTTAATCTACTAATCAAATTGAGATCTGACTCCCGAACAGCATCCCAAAATTTAGCGCGGTAATAATAGCCATCAGCCACCAAATAACGTACAGATTCTGGCAACAAAGAACGAGTATTTTTTAAATGCTTTGCATAGTCGTCAACTCTTGTTATATCAGGTGTTAAGGTTTCAGATACCTGTTTTTTACTCCGTTTTTTTAAGTTTCTTTTCCGAGTAAAAATTAGGGAGTTTTTCGGTGGTTCTGTGGTCGGACGCGAAAGAGTTTGTTGCACGCTTAAACTATAGGAAATATGAGTTTCAATTTCGACAACAGAAATCACAGAAATTTCTAATCCTTGTTCAGCTTTTCCCGCAATACCATTATAAAAATAACCTTTTCCCTCAGTATGTTTACCACTTTTTCTCAAAAAAGAACAATCAATAACGGCAATAATTGTGCGTTCAGGATTCAAGGCTTTTTTAATAAAATATTTAGAGAATTGCTCCCAGTCAAACTTTTTTAAAAAATGCCGCCGATAAGTTTTTTCAGTGGCAGGACTATAGCGGCCCAGATTGGTGAAGTTCACTTTGCCATAAACCAGCACGATTGTGGAAAGTAAAGTCATTATAAACTTTTTTTGGGCTTGACTCACCCCGGACATTTGTTGTAAGATGGATTCAATAATGTTCATAAGGCAGTCTGTTAAGCTCAGTTTTTTTAAGCTTAACCTAAAGAGTGTCTTTTTTTCTGCCTTTGAGATTCAAATTTTACTTACTTTTTTGTGGACGGGCGATCGCGTCTCTACTCCAAAACTGTCCGGAGTATTGGTCGATCGCGCTTCTTCTAAAATATCCAAATTCCAGCTCTTCTAGGATATGCAAATTCCAGCGCGATCGCTACACTGGTCTACAACATCGCGAACCAGACTAAAGACCTCGCTAAAAGTTTCTCAGCATTGCTGTGAATGCACAATATTATAAATTTGTCAATAGTAATTCCATAATTCTCGCCTAATTAGCTCGGCGAGGATCGACGAACACCTACTAACATTACAAACAAATCTCTAAGACTAAGGCTACAATCACAGTCAAGCAGCGGAACTTGAAAATATTTTTTCAATCTCTAAACACAGATTTAAGCACAATTTTCTACCTAAAACTTATGGATAATAGCACAAAACTCACAAATTTACGAATTAACGTATTAGCCTACAATCCTCCCTTAGCCGCCCTCGAACTCAAGCTGCGATCGCTACTTTCTGCTGAGCTATATGCAGCAGCTTGGGTAGACCCAAAACCTGCAACCTTAATCAATGTTTTCGACCACTTGCGGACTCTGCGCTACATCCTGAACGACTATGTACCCCGACCTGTATCTGAATCACCCCCCAAACCGGGCGAAGTTCGCTATCAATGGCAAGAAGGCACTTTACTATTTACCGATCTCGCAGGCTTCACACCCCTGTTAGAAGCCAATGCCGCCTACGGTCGTTCTGGAGCAGAAGCACTTTGGAACTTACTCCACACCTATTTTGCCTCAATGATTGACATCATCAGCAAATCCGGTGGTGACTTATTGGAATTTACCGGAGACGCAATGCTGGTAAAGTTTTTAGCTACTAAAGACGGTAACGATACAGCTACGGCATTGCGGGCGGGACTGCGAATGCAGCGAGCAATGGCAAATTTTAGCCAAATTGAAACGCCGAGGGGCGTTTTATCCCTGGGAATGCGCGTTGGCATTCACTGTGGCAAGTATATCGCTGCGGACATCGGCACGCCGATGCGAATGGCTCACGTATTGCTGGGTCATTCTGTCCAGCAAGCCAAGCAAGCTGAAGGTGCAGGTACTGTGGGAAGAGTATGTTTGACGGAAACTGCAAGTTCTGTTCTAGCAGACCAATTTCGCTTTGAACCTAGCAAACCTGGTTACTTATTAGCCGTAGATGACCTCACCGATGCTCAACTCGGAGAATACGACATCATGCCTACCCGTCGTCGGATGCCAAGTTCTGTTTTGCTAGACAGGAGTGTATCTGGTTTGGCTGCTGAAATTGAAGAGGCTGTGAAGCGGGTAGAATCTCTGGCTAGCTACATTCCTAGACCGATTCTTACCCTACTGGTAGAAAATGCCAATAAGCGACAGATACCGCCTGATTTTCTGATGCCGACGGTGATGTTTGTAAACTTGATCGGTTTGCCAGAGTCAGTTGATTTGGCAACGCCGGAGGAAGCTGTCAATCTTGTCACCAGTTTTTCCCGCGTTTTTTCGATGGTGGATGCTGCTGTGACTGCCAGGGGTGGGGTTTTGCCAAATGTGACTGCTCACTTGGAGGGTTCTGATATTCTGATCTATTTTGGAGTACCGGAAGCTCACACTAACGATCCCTATCGAGCTGCTAGTGCGGCCTTGGCGATCCGAGATATTATTTCACAACTGACACCGCCCATTGTTGGAGGTAAGCAAGTTACAGTGTTTTCTCAGATTGGACTGGCAATGGGCCCTGTGTTTGCCGCTGAGGTTGGGGAATCTCGCGGTCGCCGGGAGTTTAACGTAGTTGGGGATACAGTGAATACGGCAGCGCGATTGATGACTAAGGCGGCTAAAAACCAAATTTTGATCAGCGAGAAGGTGTTTAGTGCGATCGCGCCTCACTTTGACTGCGAAGATTTGGGAGCTATTTCCCTCAAAGGTAAGGCCGCTCCTATGTCAGTCTTCGCCCTTCAAAAGCTCAAGGTTAATAGTTAACTGTTAACCAAGGTACGTAAGTAGATAGATTGTGTATATTGTGTGTCATTGCGAGGAACTTAGACCATATATCTTGTGTGTCATTGCGAGGAACGAAGCAATCGCAATGCTAAGCGAAAAGCTTCATTCCTCTCATTAAAGTTAGGTTGATAAAGATGATTAGTTGCTTGCCGTTTTCGACTTTCTCCACAAGTGAGCTGCACCCAAGCCCAAAAAGGCTAACAATGAAGCTAACGGGGAGGCATTCTCTGGTACGGAAGGAGGAGGAGATTCGTTAATTTCTAAGGTCACAAGCCCATCACCTCTAACAGCTCCGTCTTGCAAGACGAAAATAAATGCCCTGGGATCTCCAAACATAAATCCGTTCTTTTCCGCGAAAACTCCGCCCTCACTTCCCGGAGCAATGTACGCGCCAATTTGAGTGGGAACTCCGTTCTCGAAACCCAAAATAGGAGCGTCTGGGAAGTTTAAATCATCACTCGCTGTATAGGTGACAGGAGTTAAACCTGTAGCAAAGTCCAGAAATCTAAAGTTAAAAGATAGCAATCCTGGTCGATCTCCATTTCCACCACCACTGATATTGATGGATTCTGTGCCAACTTTGGTCAGATGTGTATCGTCGTAAGAAAAGTCACCCGTGTAGACCCCCACGAATTTGGGATCGTTGACGTACTCGGCCTCGATTTTGACTTTGATTGTGCCTGTGATTATAGCTGCCATAGCTGGAGATACTCCTAATGTGGATATCAAGTATGTCCCCAGAATAGCGGGTAGCGCATATTTTAGTATGTTCATTAAATTTTGGTATCACTTAAAATGTAAGTGAGTTATTTTAAGGCTGAGGTTAGCATGAAAGCATTTTAATTTCTACAGTAAAACTTAAATTTTATATGAGTCTTTTTTCTATTTAATGATATTAGTTATAAAAAAACTTATTGATCCGGGTGTAAACATTATTAATTGTTGGCCTCAACATCAATTTTATATAGCTTTATTTTTGTACATAAACGCGATCGCATTAATTTAGTAAAGATTATTTTTTCAACAAAAAGCTGCTTTTAACACCTAATATCCGGGTAAGTAAAAAGTTTGGTGTATAAGAATTATTCTCTTCTCTTCTAGAGAACTACAGCCTTCTTCATTTTTCCTTTTACCTTCAGCTATAACTAATTAGACTAAAGTTAAAGGTACTTTATGAGTCAGCTACAAATTTCTGTTTCTCCGCTGCCTCGGAGATTGACTTCCCTAGAGACGTGGGGGTTTGGGTTTAGCGGGTTGCTTTTGTGGCTGGGCACTGCTCCTGCCATGCACGCTGCCTTGGGACAACAAGCCATTTGGGTCTGGATACCCGGAACCATTGTCGGCGTTTTGCTGAACCTGCAAGTGAAACAATTGGGGAAATACTTCCCTGATGTCGCTGGTGGCACACCGAACTACACTACGCGGTTACTTCAGCAGTTTCCGTCCTTGGCTCGCTACAGTGCGATCGGGTATCTGCTTGGGTGGATCTCCGTGCCGCCTATGAATGCGATGATCTTGACCGATTTGATTAAGCAGAATTTAGACCCCTTTGGGATCGCGTGCCCGGTTGTGCTGCTGAGAGTCGGATTTGCTATTCTGCCGTTTATTGTTGCCTTTAGCGGTACTCGTACTGTGGGGATTTTACACACTTTCTTTGTGTTTCCAGCAGTCGGGTTTCTCCTCACCTTTTGTTTGCAAGGGATTGGCTGGCTAAGCTTCTCGCCCGCCAGTCCTGGGTTGCTACCCGATACTTGGACGGGCATTTCTGCCATTGATTGGATGAAGTGGTTCTTTATCGCTGTCTATGCCGTTTATGGCTGTGAGACTGCTTCTTCGTTTGTGGCAGATAGCCGCCAGCCGACTGCTACTGTACGTTGTCTGAGCGTGACAGCAGGATTCATCCCTATTATCTATTTTGCAGGGTCTTGGGTACTGATGCGGTTAGCGACTGCACCCGGATTAGGAGATAATGCTAGCCTCAATTTGGTTGCTGCCACGTCTCCCTTCTGGGGCGCACTGGCTCCTGCGCTTGTGGCGTTTTTGATTACGTCAGGCTGCCTCCTGAGTTCAGCGACAGCCGTTTCTAATTGTCCTCGGATTCTGTATCAGTTGGCGATCGATGGGTATCTACCCTCTGTATTTTCTGCGATCTCGCGCCGAGGTGTGCTTACGCCGAGTTTGATTTTTACCTTATTCTTGAGTCTAATTTGCTTACTATGGGGCGATGTTACCCGCATTGTCATGATCACGGGAACGGGCTACCTACTGTCAATGATGGCGATCCATTTTGGGTCGTGGTTGGGGCGCGGGCGACCAGAAACCCGGTGGTCTTGGTGGTCGCTGGGTTTTTTTGGTGTTGAGGCTGCCGTTCTAGCGATCGGTGGGTGGGCATGGGGTTGGCAAGATCTATCGATCGGGATATTGCTGCCGTCGATCGTGGGTTTGCTCGGAACCGGGCTCCCGCGTCTGCGGTTTGCGCCGTTCCAGCCTGTTTGGTGGGTGCGAAAGTATTCCGAACCAATGTCTAATCCTAAAACTGATTGGGTGGCCTTTCAGGTCACGATTCTGATTGTGTTGATGTGCGGCGCGGTCACTATTGGCTGGTTAGTCCGGGCCGGACTGGAATATCGTGGCATTGGGAACCATTTGGCGTTATTTAGCATTTTGCTGATGACAGTGGCGTTTGTTGGGGTCGCGATCGCCTGCTGGACGACTCTGCCCCAAATTGCTGCTATTACAGAAAGCCGAGAAGTGCTTGAGCGCACCCTCTCTGATTTACAGCGGACGCAAGCTCAACTGGTGCAAGCAGAAAAAATGTCTAGTTTGGGACAGTTGGTAGCAGGAGTGGCCCACGAAATCAATAACCCTGTCAACTTTATCTATGGCAACTTAAGTCATGTACGGCAGTACGCTCATGACCTGCTGAATGTAATCCAACTTTACGAGAAGCACTATCCCATTCCTGTTCCCGAAATTCAAGCTGAAGTTGAGGAAGTAGATCTGGAATTTTTGCAAGTGGATCTGATCAAAACCCTGGATTCCATGAAAATAGGTACCGATCGCATTCGCCAGATTGTGTTGAGTTTACGCAATTTCTCGCGGATGGATGAAGCTGAGTGCAAAACAGTCGATATCCACGAAGGAATTGAAAGTACGCTGTTGATTTTGCAGCATCGTTTGACTGCACGCTCCAATCGCCCAGAGATTCAGCTAATTAAGAATTACGGCGATTTACCGCCCATCGAATGTTATCCCGGACAGTTGAATCAGGTGTTCATGAATGTTCTGGCGAATGCGATCGATGCTCTAGAGGAAATGACCGCCAAACGAACCTATCAGGAAAGCCAGACAAAGCCGAATCAGATCGCGATTCGCACGGCAGTCATAGATAGTGAATGGGCAGAAATTAGGATCGCTGACAATGGGCCTGGCATACCAGAATCCATTCAAAAATACATTTTTAACCCCTTCTTTACGACTAAGCCGAGCGATAAAGGAACGGGTATAGGAATGTCTATCAGCTACCAAATCATTACCGAAAAACATCACGGTAAATTAATTTGCTTTTCTCAACCCGGTGCGGGAACTGAGTTTGTAATTCAGATTCCAATTCGGCAAGGAGTTAGCAGTTAACAGTTAACGGTTAACAGTTAACTGTTAACTGTTAACTATTAAGTATCTCCTTGGCAACTCCTTCGACAATCTTAGTTAGCGGATGATCGGGATAGTTTAAAGTAAAAACTCCTTTGCTTGCCAGTAACATCATCTCGTCGCTGTGGGGTAGAACACCTGCCACTGGAACTTTGTAGGTCGCTTCTACTTGCTTCTTTAAGTCATCGAAATCAAGGGAAATCAGTGCTTTGTTAATCACTAATAACATCTTGGGTACTTCCAATTTTCTCGCTACGTCTACGGTGACGGCCGTACCCTGGAAATCTTGCTGATCTGGACGTAAAATCAACACAAGGATATCAGAGATAGTAATAGAAAGAAGGGTTTCTTCATTCAGACCGGGGTGGGTATCAATAAATAGATAGTCCAGTTTGAGATCTTCTATTAGTTCTTGAAAGCCATCGTTAAGCAAACCTACATCGTATCCCTCTCGCAGCACTCGCGCAATTTCTCCGGCTTTGACGCTGGATGGGATCAGATAGAGCGTACTGTCTTTTGCTGCCGTTTTTGGGAGAACGGAACTGACATCGTAGGCCGTCTCTGCAATCGGACACCGACCCCAGAGGTAATCATTGAGGGAACGTTTCATGTTGTCCTCGCTGAAACCAAAAAGAACGTGAATCCCTGGTGATTGAATATCTGTGTCAACGATGCCAACTCGCTTTCCGTAACGAGCGACGGTACTAGCTAGGTTTGCTGTTGTGTTCGATTTGCCAGTTCCACCCCGGTAGGAGTGGATAGATACTACTTTAGACATGATTTACCTCTGATTCCTAGAGAAGGCGGCATTTACTAATCTATTACTTATGATTCTTCATCTTTCTTTTCTGTTGCGACCTCCTCAAGTTTTTCTGGCGATCGCCGCCGCTTCATCTGTTTAGCTTTGGCCGCTAAATCTGCAAATCCCTCGTCGGGGGGATTTTCTTGTGTAAGATTGCTGTTATCCGCTTCTAACTGAGTTCGCCGTCGCTTCATCTGTTTAGCTTTGGCCGCTAAATCTGCGAATCCGTCATCGGGTGGATTCTCTGCTGTGGGATGGTTGTTTTCTGGATGCGCGATCGCCTCTGCTGTGAGATGGTGGTTTTCTGGATGCGCGATCGCCTCTGCTGTGGGATAGTTGTTTTCTGGATGCGCGATCGCCTCTGATGAAACGCTTTCCTCGCTGACTTCACTCACCTTACGCCTCTGTTGCTTTGCCTTTTGCTGCAACTGAGCAAAATAATCCTCTGCCTCACTCTCGGCAGTTTCAGGTGCTGGGGTTAAGGAAATGGCAGTTTCGGAGACTTCCTTTTTCCGAGTTTTCAGTTCGCTTTTCTTTTGCTGCAATTCTCTAAAGAATTCGGACTCTGTAATTTCGGCAACTTGCTGTTCTTTTTTACTTTGGTCAATTTCAATTTTAAAGACTTGTTTAACCTTATCCGTAATTACTTTGCCATAGCCTCCCTTATTGAATCTATCTCCTAAGACGACGCTGCCGGCAGTTACCATCAAGGCGATCGCAGGTGTGACAACGGGAACCCACCCTCCCAGGATAAAAATCCCAAAACCTATACCCAAGGACACTCCCAGTATTGCTCCTCCAGCTAAGCCAAAACGCAGGGGTTGCTGAATACGCCAAGCTAACACTGCTCCCACCATTGACCACCCCCAAATCCAAAGGACTTCTAGCCATTCGGGCCAGAACCAAAATAAAGGTCGCCCATCCAGAACTGCACTCAGAAGTTGACTGACGATTTGAGCGTGAGCTACAATTCCTGGCATTGACTGGTCGTTTTGCTTACCAGCGCTATAGGGAGTATAAAAAGCATCTTTAACTGTATCTGTAGCATAGCCAATGAGAACGATCCGATCTTTAACTAACTTTGGGTCAATCTTGCCTTCGAGGACATCTGCAAAGTTGGCAAACTGGGCAACTTTGCGGGCAGAACGGTAGTTTATTAGTAATTGATATCCCCCCACGTTGGCATTTTTGTATCCGCCAGAATCCTTTTCTAAGGGGTTAATAACAGTGGAACCCAGCATTAATTTCCCTTGGGGGGATGTTCCTGGCTTAATTCCCTGCTGTTTTAGATAAAGGTTAACTATCTGAAATCCAAAGGATGATAAAAACGGGACGGAGGAATTGTTGCACAGGTGTTTTTCAACTCCGGGGGGTTCTGGAGGTTTAATGAAAAATGCTGTGCGGCGGAGCACTCCGCCGGGATCTACGACTAAATCGGCAAATCCGACTTGACTGTTTGCCAGTCCCGGAGCGGGGGGACTTCCTGGCTGTTCTGCTGTACCATCGCTGAGTAAGCAAACGCCGACTATCCGTTTACTTTGCTGTAAAACTTTAGTTAATTCAGCGCGACCATCTCCTAAAGGTACGTCCCGCAGTAAATCTAGACCGATGACGCGGGGCTCTAAGCGCTCTAGGTTTTGCAATAGGTTGGTTACTTTGCGATCGGAAATGGGCCATTCTTTGAGCCTTTGGATATCCCCTTCCGTGATTCTGACAATTAACAGGCGCGGGTCTGGCCCTTCGTCTTTTCGCCATCGGAGCATTTGGTCAAAAGCCCCTAATTCTAACGGTTCCAGCATTCCTATTTGCCGGGCCCCAACTAACAAAACAGTAACGGCGACACTGGCAACTGCTACCGATTTGACAAAGTTTAGGGTAGGCTTGTACAGGTTGCTCAATTTTGGCAACGCTGAGGATATTTTCTGAGAGAATTTATCAATCATCGCGCTCCATTCTGTAATTCCTATTGCGTAGTACCGCGCTTAATGAGGGGATATCAGAGTTTGATATTTGACCTCAAAATAAAAGTTTAGGTAATGTCGCAAGCTGTGGTTTGAGAAGTTGCACCTGAGTGTAACAGACTTTTTTTAGAGGTATCATTGCCGATCTTGACTATTGCTGGTTTGGTTAATTAATGCTATTGATCGGTTTAGGTGCAAAAAATGTCGCTAGTAGTAGCGGTTCGATACTTGCGATCGCTCTGGGAGACAGGTAATGTCTACAAACCTGTTGCTCCCTGACAGCCGGGGTGACAAATCCGGCTGCCGCCGTAAGGCAAGTCTATCACAAAGCTCGTCCGCCTTTGAATTCAATATCCTCATGCCCTGTTTTTAGATAGGGTTTCCCTAGTAGTTTGAGGGGAGGGGATAGACGGAAGGAGGCCTGAAGCCTTGGCTCTATGAAATTGGGTAAAGAACCGGAAGCTCTCTGGCGATTGCCTGTGGAGTAAGAATAAGTAGTCAGAAGCCTAGCTATACTAGCTATAATTGTCTATAACATTTTAGTTTAGTCAGCTTTTGGCTAATGTACTACGACATCGACAAACAAGGTAGCAATCAGTGTGAAAGAGGCTATCTCGTATAAGGGTGTTAGCTAACTTTTACACTACCTATGTTGGTTGCTGACAAATCGATTGATGTGTTTTTTCTTCCTGGTCTGAAGCAGGAAGTAAAATTGAAATCTGCACTGTGCAGGTTGGTTGAACCTTGACAGCACCGCAAGTGCAGAATAATCTCTGTCAATTTTTGCATTTTATATTCAAAGGCCCCAAAAAATGAAACATTTTCTGCATTTAGCAACAATTTCAGCGGTTTTATCTTTAGGAATGACCGCGATCGCTAGCTTTCCTAATGTAGCAAACGCTCAGTCAGAGCCATTGCTTTTGAGTCAAGTTAATTTCCAACCCCCTGATGTCACTGCACCTGGTAACAGACAAGGGGGGACACATCGGGGAACGGGGGCCTGTCCTGCCGGTTTATCTATTACCCCTTTAGTACCTGTAAGCAATATTGGGTTAACCGTAGAAGAGTCCCCATCTTTTTTTGTATATATTCCTCAAACTTCCGCAAAAGTTGAGTTTACTCTACTAACTGAAAATGAGGATGATGTGGTTTATGAGACTGCTTTTAAACCCAATAAAGCTGGTGTTGTGAGCGTGACTTTACCACCTGCTAGTGGCAGTCGTAAGCCTCTTGAGATTGGCAAGCGATATGTCTGGTCTTTTTCTATGGTTTGCGATCCAAACGATCGTTCGGCAGATTTAGTGGTGAAGGGATGGGTAGAGCGAATCACACCTCAGCCAGCTCTCAAAAGCGATTTGTCTAATCCCGATCCTCGTGCAAGGTTAGGAGTTTATGCTAAAAATGGGCTGTGGTATGAAACTCTTACTACGTTAGCTGAACTGCGTCTTAAGACCCCTAATGATTCAGCTTTAGCAACTGAATGGGTGCAATTATTGCAGTCTCAAGGACTTGAATCAGTTGCAAATCAACCCCTACTTCAGGGTCAGTAAAATCTGTGGAGAATAGGGACTAGGGGCTAGGGAAAGAGAGGGAGATGGGGGAGATGGGGAGGATGGGGAGGATGGGGGAGATGGGGAGGATGGGGAGGATGGGGGAGATGGGAGGATGGGGGAGAAAATCCGCCATTCTCCCCAATTAGGAAATACAGGACTTACGCACCCAACCTCATAAACCGGGTTTTTTTGACCAAAATACTTCGCCCTCACCCACAGATGCTCTCAAAAACCCGGTTTCTGGAGCCCCATAGTAAGTCCTAAATTAGCCATTAGCAATTAGCCATTACCAATTACCAATTACCAATTACCAATTACCAATTACCAATTACCAATTACCAATGATCCCTAACTTTCCAACTATTTTAGCCCTAGATTTTGACGGTGTAATCTGTGATGGTCTAGTTGAATATTTTCAGACAGCATGGCGGACTTATTGCCAAATTTGGCAACCTATTAATACAACCCCGGATTCCGACTTAGCCTTAACTTTCTACAAGCTACGGCCTGTGATTGAAACTGGTTGGGAAATGCCACTTTTAATCCAGGCTTTACTGTTAGATATTCCGCAGGAAAAGATTTTGCTAGACTGGCCAAGCATTGCTCAGCAATTATTGCTAGAAAATAATCTGACGGCTTTGGATGTGGGTACTAAGCTAGACAATTTACGCGATGAATGGATTGCCAAGGATTTGAATGAGTGGCTATCTCTACATCTGTTTTATCCGGGAGTGACGGAACGTTTACAAGAGTTATTGAGTAGTAATGTACAACCAATAATTGTGACGACTAAAGAAGGTAGATTTGTGCGCGAACTTTTGCTGTTAGCAGGGGTGAAAATGCCTGAAGGATCGATTATTGGTAAAGAGTATAA
The DNA here is from genome assembly GCF_000332155.1 of Kamptonema formosum PCC 6407. GTDB lineage: Bacteria > Cyanobacteriota > Cyanobacteriia > Cyanobacteriales > Microcoleaceae > Kamptonema > Kamptonema formosum. The sequence continues at coordinate 1,444,903 of NZ_KB235903.1, forward strand.
CAAACCTAAGCATCAAGTTTTGCGAGAATTGTTGGCGAAGTCTGGGGAAGATGGTGTAATTTGGTTTGTGGAAGATAGACTGAAAACTTTGATTTCTGTTAAACAGCAATCTGACTTAGCTGGGGTCAACTTATTTTTGGCTGATTGGGGATACAATACTTTAGCTGAACGAGATTCGGTAGCAAAATATCCTCCTGTAAAACTTTTGTCTCTATCTCAGTTTGCTCAGGATTTTTGTGGGTGGTTGTAGAATAAACTTTGTATGTTAAGAAAAAGGAAGAATCATATATTTCTGTCATTACGAGCGAAGCGAAGTAATCGCAACCCTTTATTTTTAGCTAACTCCGTAAGTTTTGTTAAAAAATTTTTCGGTAACTGATTTCGTTGGTGTCGGCGACAAAAAAATTGAGATTTTGGGGTTGACTTGTACTCCTAGACAAGGTATATTTATATAATCGGATGGGTGCAAAAATAATATTTTTAGACCAATTTCTATTATAAACTAAGTATACTGTCAAGTTCTGAAAAATGCAAGGGGTGGAGCAAAAAAAAATCAATTTTCTTATCATTATTTTTTAAATTTTTGGGACTTCATACTAATGCTTGATTTAACCAAAGTAGCTAAGGCAATGCAAGGAATGAGCCAACATCTAAGCGCGGAAGCTGTGGCGGCTGGTAAACGCTTAGAGGTAGCTTTAAATTTGCTTGAGAAAGCGGAATCTGCACAGGAAAAGTTGGTAAATTTACAGGAAACTTACCGCGAGCGCATCTTATTTAATGCTGCAACTCCTAGAGAACCTTTGGATGGCGGCGGCTACATTGTGGTTCCGCCAATTGCTCATACGGTATTGGCAACAGATGGATCGCAAATTGCCCCAAATCACCACGAAATTGCTTATTGCTATTTGCTAAATGTCGGTCGCGTAACCCTGCATTATGGCCAAAGTCGCCACCCAGTTTTAGATAGTTTGCCAGAGGTTTTTTATAAGGCAGAAGACCTGTATATTGCTCGTCAGTGGGGAATTAGAACTGAGGAGTGGATGGGTTATCGGCGTAGCGTGTCGGAAGCAGAAGCTTTGGCGGAATTAGGCTGTAAGTGGGCGGCAATTAATGGCAATAAATTGACAGCGCCAACTTTAGCAATGGTGGATGGTTCGTTGATTTATTGGTTTTTGGAGGGGTTGCCAAATGAAGCTCGCGATCTTATTTTGCAGCCAATTTTAGCAGCATGGGAAAAGTTACGGTTAGCAGGAATTCCGCTATTAGGTTATATTAGCGCTTCTCGTAGTGCTGAAACTTTATCTTTTCTACGTTTGGCAGCTTGTTCCTATGACGTACCTGACTGTATAACTAATTGTCCTAATGCGATCTTTGCGGCGAATTTACCGAATGCGGAGAAAGCACCTTGTCAAGTGTTTGAACCGTTGCGAGATGTGATTTTATGGGGTTCAATTTTGTTACCAGGACAAAGAACTCCTTTGTGGCGATCGCAAGCTCGAATTTTGGAGTTATATGGAGAACAAAATATCTATTTTTGTTATGTTCATGTAGGGACTGAAATTGCTAGGATTGATATGCCGCAGTGGGTAGCTGAAAATCCTGTATTATTGGAGTCAGCTTTAAGTTTAATGTTAGGTCAGGTTCACAAGGGTGGTGGCTATCCAGTAGCTTTGGCAGAGGCTCATAATCAAGCGGTAGTGACGGGGGGAGATCGAGGTAGATTTTTTGCTTTGTTGGAGCAACAAATGATTAAGGCTGGCTTGAGAAATGTGGGAATTTCTTATAAGGAAACTAGGAAGCGGGGGAGTATTGCGTAATTGTTAACGGTTAACTGTTAACTGGTAATTGGATGGCGTAAAATTTAAGTTAGATAAATGGGAATAATTTTGTTTGGGGGTGATTATGCCATTGGAATTAGTTATTTTACTTGCGGCATTGATTGTTTCTTGGTTGGCGTTTAATTGGGCAATTAAGGTATTAAAGGCTAGTCTTGGTACGGCGGTTGCGATCGCGGCTATTGTTCTCGTGTTACAATTAGTTTTTGGGATTGGGCCGAATCAGCTTTTGCAGCATATAATTAATTTGCCACAGACGCTTTGGCAAATGGTTCAGGGGAAGTGAGAGAAATTAAAAAAAAGATTTTTCGGTTATATTGTCTGCAATTATTGCGGCAAAATTTCTCTCAATCTCTCCCGAAACAAACGCACAGCAGCCCTTTGTCCAATACTTTTACTTTCGATGTGGCTGGACATAGACAAAATTCATGCTAAGGAAAATTAGAGACTTGAAAGGTCAGATTGCGCGTGAAGGTTTTGTTTATCTACCCAAACGCGGCAAAGGTAGCCATGAACGTTTATTAACTGAACTGAATGAGTTAAGGGAGGGCGAGGGTTTATGAGTCGATATAGTATGATTGTTCAATGGTCTGATGAAGATCGGCTTTTCCTAGTCACAATTCTAGAGTTTTCCGAGCGCGTGGTGATGCCTTGTACTCATGGTAAAAGTCGTGAGGAAGCAATTCATAACGGCGAAGAAGTGATTGAAATGTATCTGGAAGCTTGGGAAGCAGAAGGTGAATCTATCCCTGAACCTAGTACGCTTCAAATTGCTTGATTGGTATTGTCAAACTCTGTTGGTGTGGTGGAGAGGAAAGGCGCGATCGCACAGCTAAACTGTTGAAAATTATCAGTTTGAAGGAGAAATGTTTGGTCAGATATTGTTAGACAATAATCGCCTAAATCTTGTTGTTTTCAACCCCAAAACGGAGGAAATAGTACAATGGATAGCTTAAATAATTATCGCCAACTGGTTAAGCAGATGCTTACTGAATATGCTGAGATTCCAAGTTTTGACAGTGGGACGCAAAATGAAACAATTTTTGATGTAGAAAATGACCGTTATCTGTTACTAAATATAGGTTGGTTTAATGACCGACGCATTCACCATTGCATAATTCATATTGATATTATTGACGGTCAGGTGTGGATTCAAGCAAATAATACTGATTATTTGATTGCTGAGGAGTTAGTTGCAGTGGGTATTCCTCCCGAATCAATTGTTTTGGGACTTCAACCACCTGATGTTAGACTTTATACTGCTTATGGAGTGCCTTCTAAACAGCATCAGCGAGAATCGTTGAAAGTATGATGGAGTGCGATTTGAGTGGGAAGGCGATCGCGCTTTCTTATTTTCAGCAAATTCGATTAAACTCTAGTAAAATAAGACATAGTTACCATCACCGCCAAAGCTAAATCACCATGCAAACCGTAACATTTGACATTATTTTAGACGCGATCGAAACCTTGTCTACTGATGAACAAACCACTCTACTTGTCATCATGCAGCGGAGACTTAGCGATCGCCGTCGTACCGAAATTGCTGCTAATATTGCACAAGGAAAACAAGACTATCAAGCTGGAAACGTTTTTAGAGGTACGGTTAATGATGCGATCGCGGAGCTAAATCGTTGAAAGTTATTACTTTTGCTCAATCGTTTAAACGTGCTTACAAAAGCCTGATCCGCAAACACCCGGAACTACAGCCTAAAGTTGAAGGTGTTTTGACACTTTTGGCAGAAAACTCTTTTGAGCCATCACTGCAAACACACAAACTCAAAGGTCAATTAGCTGGCTCTTGGCCTGTACTGTGGAGTATGACTGTCGGATTGTATTTGATTTTGTTGAGAATCCAGAGTCGGGAGATGAGGAAATTCTCTTGCTTGATATTGGCAGCCATGATGAAGTTTATTGAACGCGATCGCGCTTGGTAGTAGTTAAAAAATATAGAGGGAAGCGCGATCGCACGGTAAAGGCTTTTTTATAAGCAGGGAGAGATTACAGAATCAGTGAAACTAAATCGCTGCAAGAGTTTCAACTATTTTAACTCATCTTAAGTATTCTTGGTCACTTTGATTATGAGAGCCTAAATCCAGGACAAATTTTTTTGAAATCACATTTTGAACATCGAGGCGGGTCAGACTGACTACCTGTGAGAGGAAATAGTCCAGACTTTATTCCTTCTACGGCTTGTCTAACCTCTTCTCTAACCTGATTCTGATACTCATCGCCAACATCCACTGTAAACCTTTCCTCAACCCCCAGGTTTACAAGCTCTGAATCTGGAGGTTCAGGAGCGAGAAAGTGTGCATCAGCGCCGTTGTCTGGATCGTAACCTAAAGCATGACGAACAGCAGCCGCATACAACCGGAGTTGCCTAGTAACATCATTTCTTCTTTCGCGATAACTTTGAGGATCTTTCTCCCACTTTTGACTTTTAAAATCAACTACACAAACAGGAATTGGATACTCTTGTTGTCCGCCAGAATCTACTATTTGCAATAAATCAATCGTCCCACTAATTAATGCGCCACTTTGCCGATCAACATATTCAAATGGTTTTTCTGCTTCAAAAGCTAATTCAGCACGATCTCTATAGAATTGCCAATACCTAATTATAGACCGTTTAGCAGCATTTTTTAGAGCTTCTAAAGGTTTCCCTCGTGTGTAACGAAGATTAAATTGTCGCTCAACTAAGTTTTCTAAAAAATCCTCTGTAATTGACAAATGTGCCTCTGAATTTTGTGCTATTCTCTGGTGAATTTCAGCTAAAATATTATGAACTTGTTGACCATAGCCAAAATCCTGTTTGACACTGGGCCCAAATCCCATTAAGCAGCGAAGTTTATAGTCGAATGGGCATTTCCAGTAGTAGTTTAAGTCAGAGTATGTTGTGGGGAGTAACTCGGTATTGACTGGGGCAATAGGAATATCACGCCGACGAAATGTTGGATCATTCCCATCTCCTTTAACATAATCATGTGTAATTTCTTTATAAAAATCACTTGGTTTTTTTCTATGCCTATCTTGGCTAGAAATATGTAAAAATTTTCTGCAACGGGTAAGTGCTACATACCAAAGTCTCCGCTCTCCTGCATCACCACCTGCATATTCAGAGCGATCAAACTCCTGTGAAGTTAAAAAAGTTTCTGGCCCCTGATTACGACGGCTGCTTGGAAAGTTGGAACTAGACACACGAGGGACAAAAACAACAGGCCATTCTAAACCTTTGGCAGCATGAATTGTCATAATTTGTACGGCATTAGGTGTGGTAATTTCATCAACTCCACCATCATCAGTTTTACCTGCTGCCCAACCACCTAGAAAAAGGCAAAGAGGAGTGAGATCCCTTGGTTCTATCCATTGCTTAACTGATTCAAATTGCGTCAGAAGGTGGCTAAAGCGCCCTAAATTGTATAAAATATCGTCTGACCAAGGTTGAGTTTCTGCACTAGCTCCCAGTTCCTCAAGCATTTCCTGAAAAATATCTTGTGGGTAGATACGTCTACTAATACCATCGCGCTCTTCTTTTGGTAAACTCTGACGATTTAGTTTTTCACGTTGTTTAGCTATCCATTCCAAAAAGGAAGTAGCATCTGCTTGTGACATTTGCTGTCTGTCACGTAGCCGTCGAACTGTATCTCGAACAAACTCTCTTGTTTTATTGACAGTGAATGAGTGGAATTTTCCAGTCATATCAGTATAAGAAAATTCCCTTTGTGCTAACTGACAAAATGCTGCCTGGACAAGTAAAACTTCATCATGGCTAAATAGACCTCTTGTTCCTTTGACTACAAAAGGTATCCCTTGCTCGCGAAGGGCATCAACGAATACTTGCCCGGAAGAACGAACACTCCGCAGGAGAATTGCCATATCAGCATAGTCTATCGCTCGTTCAGTGCCATCTTTTTCCTCAATTACTGTACCTCGCAAATACTTAATCCGTTCAGCTACCCACGCAGCTTCGGCTTCATCTGAGGGAAATTCCTGCCTGCGAATATCGCCCAGCTCGGCCATGCGCTCCCTAAGAACTACAACATCTTGTTCAGATTGCCAGTACCTAGCAACCATCGCCTTGTTTAGCCGACAGTTAACAGGAAGCTGTCTCACAGCTTTATTAGCAATTTCAACTATTGCGTGAGTGCTACGGAAATTGTTGATTAATTCAATGCGAGTTACATTTGGATATCGCTGTTCAAAAGTTAATATATTTTTGATATCTGTTCCGCGCCAGCCATAGATTGCTTGGTCATCATCACCTACAACACACACTGACATTCGAGTTCCACCGTCTGAAAGAATACGAATCAATTCTTCTTGACGAGGATCAACGTCTTGATATTCATCTACAATTAAGTAACGGAACTTAGAGCGTACCTGCTCTAACAAAGCTGGCTCTGACAAACGAGATAAAAGTTCTCCAATAATTGTATTAAAATCAAAAAAGCAGTTGGGGCGCTCTTGGGCAAGTTGTTTATAACGTTGAACCGCACCACTCAAATGCTCAGTTTGAAGATTTTCTGGGTCAATTCTTTTGAGATGAATGACATTTAGGGTTGTAGTAAACCAATCAAGAGCATCCCAATAACCCTCTCCCCTTATCTGTTGACGAAGCTGATTAAGTCCAATTCCTTTTCCACTATCTTCATAATAATGGTAGTTGGCAGTTATTAGCGCTGCTTGTCGAACATCATCCATTACCTCAAAATTACGGTATTGAGTATCAATTTCTTTAAGTAATTGTAAACAAAAACTATGGATTGTCCCAACATACATATCTCCAAGGGAGGCATCATCTGGGTTAATATCTTCTAAATGACCTCTAATTCGAGTTTTTAGCTCGCGAGAGGCTCTTTCTGTAAAAGTGAAGGCAATAATAGATTGTTTCGATACTCCTTCATCAACCATTTGTGCAATTCGCTTAGAAATAACCTCTGTTTTACCACTTCCTGCACAAGCAATGATCAATAGGTTTCCTTCACGATGTGCAATAGCTTGTTGCTGCTCAACTGTATAATTTAATGTCATTTTCTACCTCTATTTATAGCAATCCTTAAAGAGGGAGCTAGTGCTTCCATTAACTGAACAGGCACAGCATTTCCAATTTGTTCAGTTATTTGAGACTTAGTTCCTACAAATTTATAATCAAGCGGAAATGATTGGAGAATAGCAGCTTCACGAAGAGTAATAGCTCTATCATCTTCTGGATGGGAGAATCGTCCGCGAGTTACATCAGTACAGCCTGTAGTTAGTGTTGGTGCAACATCATCCCAACGCATTCTTCCATAGACATCTCCATGACCTTTATGATTTTTATGGCATTTGAGTTCTAATTCAGGTGGCAATGAAAAACGATTTCCACCATCTTTAGGAATGTGTTGTAAGCGCTTTAGAGCTATGGGCAAATGTGAACTGGCATAATGAAGAGGATCGCCTGGATCTTTCTGCCCTGATTTTAGCGATCGAAGATTACCAATTGCTTGTCTTACTGTAATTCGACTCCCAGTTGGAGTTATAGGTGGGGGTATAATAGGTAATTCAGAATTTAAAACAGCAAAAAGAATACATCTAATACGACGTTGAGGTACACCGTAGTCAGCCGCATCAACTCGAATAGGTTCACCTAATTGATAGCCAAGTTCCAGTAAATCATGTTTGAGTTTATTGATTATTTCTCTATATTTTTCTGTTGCAAGTCCAGGTACATTCTCAAAAAAAATTACCGAAGGACGTAAGTCTCTTGCAAATCTAACAGCCTCAAAAATTAAGTTTGAACGTTTATCTTGTTTTTTGGTACGATTTTGACTGCTGAATGGTTGGCAGGGCGCACAGACAACTAGAATATCCACATCAGCTCCCTTTAAATCATTCTGGCGAATATCCATCGGATCAAGTAATGCAATATCAGACTCATAAAGATTCACGTTTGGATGATTGATTTTATAGGTCTTACATACAATCGGATTATTATCAACAGCAGCTACTACCCTAATATTATGATTCGTTAATCCTTCCGTCACTCCACCACACCCACAGAAAAGATCCACCGCAGTCAGCAATCGCTTCGCTGAATGATTATTATTTCTATCTTTTACTTTTACACTTCTCATGGTTTTTTAGACGCTCATACTCAATAAATTATCAATTAGATTATAGAATACGTATGTACAGACTTTTCTTGATTAATAGTATTTATTGGATCGATAAAGATTCTTAATTAAATTTGCCCACCTTCTTAAGTTTAGCAGCTAACCGCTGGTAAATTACATTCAACCACACTGTTACTACACGGTACTCCTCCGACCAAGTTAGTGTCAATCCCAACTTCTCTAAATTATCTATCCTACCCCACAAAAGACTTCAACATCCAACCAATAATAATTCCCACACCCCCAAACCGCACAGCCTGCCAAAAAGGTTCCTTCAAACTTCCCCAACTAAACAGACTACTTTCCAAATTAAGTTCTATAGTTTCCAATTCCTGCTGAATTTGTCGCAATTCTGCCCCTTAAACTCAGGTAAAGGATTTCGACGTTGCTGCTGACGAATATCCTCCCGTCGATGTCCCAGTTCAACCTGGCGATCGCGATCGCGCTTCACCTGTTCGTAACGTTCCTTAACATCCGCAAGCAATCTATCCACTTCCTGTTCCTTCTTCCTTCTTCCTTCTTCCTCCTCAAGCTTATGTCAAAATAGAACCACTCATCATCCGCTGATATCTCCGCTCTAATTCATCTCTAATTGCAGGCATTTGATTCAACCTTTCATCCTCATCAATCACCCTCTTCGCCGCCTCCCTTGCCAATTCCAAAACCTCTTGATCTTCCACTAAACTTGCCAAGGCAAAATCCGGTAAACCCGCCTGTCTAGTGCCTAAAACCTGACCTGGCCCCCGCAATCTCATATCCATTTCTGCAATAAAAAACCCATCTTGCGACTGTTCTAAAACCTTCATTCGCTGCAAAGCTTCCCCAGCATTAGAACCCCGCATTAACAAACAATAAGAACGATCGCTTCCCCTACCCACACGACCTCGTAATTGGTGCAACTGCGACAAACCGAAACGCTCACAATTTTCAATCAACATCACTGTTGCATTCGGAACGTCAACACCCACTTCTACAACAGTTGTCGATACCAAAATGTGAGTTTCTCTATCCCGGAACTTGGTAATTGCCTCATCCTTTTCTGCACTTGTCATCCGACCGTGTAACAAACCTACTTTAAACTCAGGAAATATCGTTGTCTTTAGTTTCTCCTGTTCCTCAATAGCCGAACGTAAGTCTAGTTTTTCTGACTCTTCTACCAAAGGCAAAACCACATAAACTTGACGACCTCCCCCCACTTCCCGCCGAATCAATTCATAAGCTTGACTGCGTTCTTTTCCCGTCAATATTGTTGTTTGAATTGCCTGTCTTCCGGGAGGTAATTCATCAATTAAACTCACATCTAGATCGCCGTGTAAGGTTAAAGCTAGCGTCCGAGGAATAGGTGTTGCGGTCATCGTTAATACGTGAGGAGACTCGCCTTTTTGCTGCAACTTTGCCCGTTGCTGTACCCCAAATCGGTGCTGTTCATCAATTACAACTAAACCCAATTTATCAAAATTAACTGTATCTTGAATCAAGGCATGAGTTCCAACTAAAACTTTTAATTGCCCCGTTTCTAACTGCGAATGAATTTCTCTGCGTTTCGCTACTTTGGTCGAACCAGTTAACAGTTCAACTGGCAAGTGCATTAAATTTAACCAACCTACTAACTTGCGATAATGTTGCTCTGCTAAAACTTCAGTCGGTGCCATCAAAGCTGCTTGATATCCAGATTGAATTGCTGCTAGTATTGCCACCACCGCTACCACAGTTTTACCCGCGCCGACATCTCCTTGTACCAGCCGATTCATCGGTTCTGGTGATGCTAAATCATTGAGGATCTCATTAATTACTCTTTGCTGAGCATTTGTTAACTTAAATGGGATGATATTATAGAAATTATTCAGCAATTCCCCATTCGGAATTAGCACTGCACTCGCTTGAGCTTTGCGGTGCATTTGGCGGCGTTTTAACAGTCCTAATTGTAAATAGAAAAACTCATCAAAAACTAAGCGGCGACGGGATGCTGACAGACAATCTCTATCTAGAGGAAAATGAATATTACTAAGGGCATCGGCTATCCCCATTAAACTATAGCGATCGCGCAAACTTTCAGGTAAAGACTCTTGTACTTGCTTAACCGCCGGTAAAGCCGCAGCCATCCCCCGCCTCACCACCCCCGCATCTACCCCATCCGTCAAGGGATAAACAGGTACTAACCGCCCCACCGTAGCTGATTCTATCGTGCCACCGTCGGAGTCGAGCACTTCTATTTCGGGATTTTCCAGCGTTACCCCATATTTCCCTTGCTTCACCAACCCCGAAGCCGCTACTACCGCACCCACTGGATAATAACGCTTTTGCTGTTCCTGCCAGCCACGATTGCTGTAGCGATTGCCATGAAAAAAGCGATTCAGCTTGATTTGACCCGTCCGATCCGTTAAAATCAGCTCTAGAATCGTCAATTTATTGTTTTTTGGGCTACTAAAGCAGTTGCAGCGCTTCACAGTTGCCACTAAAGTCACAGTTTCTCCCGCTGCGAGTTCGCGGATGCTCACTTGCCGAGCATAATCAATGTGATCGCGGGGATAATAGTATAATAAATCGTATACAGTTAATAACCCCAATTTGCCTAAACGATTGCCATTGTTCGGCCCGATACCTGTTACACGGTTTAGAGGTTGATCGAGAGAGAGGCTTGGTGGTGGAGGGTTTTGACTCAGCGGCGCAGTTCGGGTATTGGGTACTGGGGAAGAAGGAGTATATTCCGGTGTCTGTTCTCTCACTTTCTGTCCGATACCAAAGTTCTGGTGTTCGCAGACTCGCTGGACTTGCATGAGAAAACGCCGTGTTTCAGCGACAAGAGATTGGCGCTCTTCTAGTTCCATTTCAGGATAACTGACAAACTGCGCCGCCAGATGCAGACATCGGTTGCGATCGCTAAACGGTATGATATCAGTGGCTTGACTCAAACTCAGACTTAGAAAGTCACTGAAGCGGTGTTGAGAACCTTGTAAGTCAGTAAATCCACGTTCCGCCTCTACGGAGAGAGCTTTTTGCAGTCGCACCCAATCTGGTTGATCCGTCATCATTATTATATAGCTAGGGGCTAGGGGTTAGGGGCTAGGGACTAGGGAAAGAGATGGGGAGGATGGGGAGGATGGGGAAGGGATTACCAATTACCAATTAACAATTACCAATTACCAATTACCAGTTAAGTAAATCCACCTAATTAAACATAAGATCGGGATGGCTAAAAAGCTGACTGTATAAACATTCTTCCTTCTCTCCTAGATAACTAAATTTTTCTTCCTTCTTCCTTCTTTCTTCTTCCTTCTACTTATTATCCTTCAAACCAACAGGCTCGCCAAGCAGATTCGGCCGCAACTATGGTATACTCTCGCTGTTTTTTCTGATAGTCGCGCCTCACTGTGTTTAACCGCACGGAAAGGTTGCGAATTTGCTGTCGCCAAGCTGTCGCGCCTGCATCGGCAAATTCAATTTCAGATAAACGCAGATTAATCGCCGTGATGTGAATTGCATTAGCGCTGGGAGCACCTCCTAAACCTCCAAAACTGCCTACTCCTAACTCTCCTAAACTTTCTTCATCCTCCGATTCTACGGTTTCAATTATTAAGTTTAATAGGTTAGGTGGCCCCGCGATCGCATCCCCAGAGGTATCTGCGTTAACAGCGGCTTCTAAAATCGGTTCAGGTAATTGGTTGGGCAAGATTCCTGAGTTTTGCAGTAAGCGGTTACTATCGCGAGAAAGGCTTTTGAGGGTATTGCCGATCGCTTTTTCCAGTTTCTCCTGCCACTGCAATAATTTGTCTGCGGATTGGGGACTGGGATTTTTTGAGCTTTGAGTTTTGAGATTGCTTCCTTCCATTCCCAACGCTAAACTCTGTGGGTAGGCTACGCGAACGGGGTTTTCAGTTTCGCCTTCACTAAATATCTCCTCTCGCCGCGAATCTCCTTCGCTTTCTGCGAATTGGTTATTGTCCTCTTCTTCCCATCCTTCTTCCTCATCTTCATCCTCATCCTCATCCTCATCCTCTCCCTGTTCCTCCTTCAGTAGCAATTGCAACTTTTCAGAAGTTGCGATCGCCAACTTCCGCAACGACTGCTGCATTTTTTGCCGCTGATTGTAGGATAACTTCAGAAAAGGTTCTGGATATCCCTGAGTACAAAGGTAATAACAAGCCAAAATTAACTGCTGACTCGCCGCTTGTCCCAAGGCATTTAAATAACCGCTGTAGCTATTTGCCAATTCCGAACCGATGTTTGCGATCGCTTCTTCCAGTACCCCTATTTCCCGCTCAATTCGCTCACTTGCTCCAGACATACACTAATCTTAACTGGTAATTGGTAATTGATAATTGGTAATTGGTAATTGTTAGTTGTTAGTTGTTCGTTGTTAGTTGTTCGTTGGTAATTGGTAATGGCTAATTACTCATCTCCCCCTTTCTTCCTCTTTCCCTAGCCCCTAGTCCTGAGCATCCTAGCCCCTTCTTTGGTAATTTGTAAATTGAAAATAGTGCCTACCAATTGAAAACTGCATATAATATAACAACTAAAAATTAAAAACTAAAAACAACAGTAGCTCCTGTTAATTTTTAATTTTTAATTTTTAATTAATTATTTGGTTCCCATTTGGGCGGCAACTTCATCAGCGAAATTGCTTTCTACCTTCTCAATACCTTCGCCCAATACAAACCGCACAAATCGGCGTACTTGGACGTTTTCGCCCAATTGAGAGATAGTTTGTTTCACCAACTCTTCCACCGAGATATTTTGATCCCGAATAAAAGGCTGATCCATCAAAGATAGCTCTTTCAGACGCTTATCAATTCGCCCTTGAACAATCTTTTCCTTAATATTTTCTGGCTTATTGCCCAAGTCATCCTTACCCATTTCAACTGCCTTTTCCTTCTCGACAATTTCAGCGGGAATGTCTTCAACTTTCACGTATTCCACATTCGGACAAGCTGCAATTTGCATGGCAATATTCCGCACCAAAAGTTGAAACTCCTCGCGGCGGGCGACAAAATCTGTTTCACAATTAACTTCCACAAGTACGCCAACACGGCCTCCCGTATGGATGTAGCTACCTACTAAGCCTTCAGAGGCGACGCGGTTTGCTTTTGTAGTAGCAGAAGTAATCCCCTTTTTCCGCAGCCACTCAATTGATTTGGCTATATCTGCGTCATTTTCTACTAGCGCTTTTTTGCAATCCATCATGCCAGCGCCAGTTTTTTCCCGCAGTTCTTTAACAAGTTTTGCTGATATTTCTGCCATCTCGCCTACCTTCCTAATCAGAATTATTTATGAGTATAAGACTTACGCATTCTAACGGTGTAGCAAGGCTTTGGGATTGCTTCGGAAGCCGAGCAATGACATAATTACGTTGTCTATGCGTAAGTCTTAGAGTATTGAGTTATACCAATTCCTCGATTTACAGCTACAGATTTGACCCCCCTGTAGTCCCCCCTTAGCAAGGGGGGACGGCGAAGCCGGGGGGTAGAGATTTGTAGTCATAGTTTTAAGAATTGGTATTAAGCACTGATAACTTTTCCTTTGCAATGCGAAGGGTTAAAAGCAATTGCCAATTGCTAATTACCAGCGACCAACTCAAATACTATTATTCAGCTTCAGCGTCTTCGTCGGCCTCTGAATCTGGGATGTCGAGCTCTTCCAACTCGCCAGCTTCGTAGTCGTCTTCACCACCTTCGTACTCTTCGTAGTAATCTTCTACTTCGCTTTCGAGCTGACCGTGACGACCTTCATAGATGGCATCAGCCAACTTACCTACTATTAGTTTAATCGAACGGATAGCGTCATCGTTCGCTGGAATGGGAATGTCTACTAAATCGGGATCGCAATTTGTGTCTAGCAGCGAGACGATGGGAATCCCTAACTTCTGGCATTCTAAAACAGCATTGTATTCCCGGCGTTGGTCTACAAGTACGACTGCATCAGGAATCTTACGCATGGATTTAATCCCGCCCAGATATTTTTGCAGTTTTGCCAATTCCCGGCGCAGCGTTGAGGCTTCTTTTTTCGGTAGCAAATCCAGGGCTCCGGTTTCTTCGCGGCGCTCTAAATCTTTTAGGCGCTCAACGCGGGATTTAATTGTTGTCCAGTTAGTGAGCATTCCTCCCAGCCAGCGCTGGTTGACGTAGTAAGCGCCGCAGCGATGGGCTTCTTGAGCGACAATACCGGCGGCTTGGCGCTTAGTACCGACAAACAGAAATTTTTTGCCTTTTTCAGAAGCCTCTCTCATGTACTCATAGGCATCTTCCATGAGCTGAGCGGTCTGTACTAGGTCGATGATGTGAACGCCATTGCGCTCGGTGAAAATATAAGGGGACATTTTGGGATTCCACCGGCGGGTTTGGTGCCCGAAGTGAACTCCTGACTCTAACATTTGAGCCAAACTGACGACTGACATATTTTTAACTCCTGATTCGGGTTAATCCTCCATCCAGCCGTATTTCTGAGGTTTTAAGCCTCGGAAACACCCGAAAACCTGGATGTGCGAATTTACACAACTTTTCTAGGATATCACACTTTACAATTCTTTAGTCCTACAAAAGTGATCTTTCTCATAGCCGAAGATGGTAGTCAGCGATCGCCCACCCTACAACTTGGGTGCGATCGCTCTTTACACAGTTAACAGTTAACCGTTAACCGTTAACTGTTAACCCTTAATTAATTCCACTCCATCCCGTCCATCCAAATCTTGAATGTAAACCTTAACTTGTTCTTCCTTAGCAGTCGGCAACTTTTTACCCGTAAAATCAGGGTGAATTGGTAACTCTCGATGGCCGCGATCGACTAACACAGCTAACCAAATTATTTCCGGCCTACCATACTCTGTCACCGCATTCAAAGCCGCGCGAATTGTCCTACCTTTATATATAACGTCATCAACCAGCACCACAATTTTGCCACTGAGATCGAAAGGAATATCAGTTCTTGCCGGCGTGCGGATCGCAATCTGATCTAAGTCATCCCGGTAAAAAGTAATATCCAGAGCCCCCACAAGCACTTGCACTTGTTCGAGCATCTCAATTTGGGTCGCCAACATCTGCGCCAAGGCTACACCTCTAGTATAAATTCCTAACAATGCCAAATCCTTGGGATTGCCAGATTTTTCTACAATCTGGGAAGCGAGGCGATTGACAGTGCGGCGCAGTTCTTCCGAAGATAAAATTTGAACAATTTTAGTCATTGCTTGCTGGGAGTTGGCGATTGACTGCAAAACTGGCCAGCAGTCAAAACACAAAGAAGAAAGTATAAAGCAAAAATGATAATCCCAACCAGATCAGAAAGCAATATCTGGTCAGTTGTAAAGCTTGATTAATTTTTTCCGGCGCGATCGGATCGATCGCTTCGCCTAAAAGCGGTTTATTTTTGAGAACCCCCCGATAGGAATTAGTACCTCCCACCTGGACACCCAAAGTTGCTGCATAAACGCATTCACTCCAGCCAGAGTTAGGACTAGCATCTTTAATGGCATCTCTTTGACATATCCGCCAAACATAGCCCGGTTTGCCAGATAGAAAAGCTAACGTAATTACAGTTAAACGGCAGGGAACCCAGGTAAGTAGATCGTCAAGTTTGGCACTGAACCAGCCTAAATCAGTTAAGGGTGCTTCTTTATAGCCAACCATAGAATCTAATGTACTTGCTGCTTTATAGGCGATCGCAAAAGCCACCCCCAAACAGAGACACCCTTCACTCGCTGCAAACATCCCACCGCTAACAGATAATATATAACTCGCTCCAACCCCAACTACCCCATAAAATAGCGGAGCCATTACCCCATCGACAGCATTTTCCGTTACAGTTTCTAGTACCGCCCGTAGAATTTCTGGCTCCGATAAATTTTCTGTATCCCTGCCGACATAAAAGCTCAACCTTTGCCGTGCCTTGACTAAATCCCCCTCATTTAAAGGATGTAGCACATCTTGTGCGGCAGCCCTTAAACTTTTCCCAGCAAAACAGCTTGCTAAAAGGATACTTTCGAGTGCGATCGCGAAAATAGGGTCAACCCAGTTAGCAACTTGCACCGCTAACCAAACCAAAGTTCCGCTACCAATAACCAGCAAGATCGAGCCTATTGTACCTACCAAGCGGAGCGGTAGGATAGACATCTCATCTGTCGGATTATTCCATATATTAAACACAACTTGAGTGTAGCGATCGATTAGCCAACCCATCACCCGTACCGGGTGCGGCCAACCCCAAGGATCGCCAATTAAATAATCCAAGATAGCAGCCAAAAGTAAAACAGCAGCAGGCACAGCATCAGACAGCAACATCGATAAATTCATCCTCGATCTTCATTTCCGGCATTAAGAATCTTTAACCTTTTTTGTAAGCGATCGTTTAAATGATAAAGCTCGTTTCTTCCCCTTGTACCGCTTGCCAACTGCGAACGTCATAGTATAAGTCTTCAAGGGAAATACTGTAAAGAGCTTCCGTAATCTTTTTGTGCAAACGGTTCCACAGAGAGAATGTCACCCAATCTTCTGCAACAGTAGCATCTGGGGAATGACCAGCTAAAGGTTCAATTGTTTCACCTACAGCCTCTAAGATTTGTCCAAGAGAGATCGAAGCAGGTCGTCTTGCCAATTGATATCCTCCTTGAGTGCCACGAACTGATAGAACTAAACCAGAACGCCGCATCTCAATCAGCAATTTTTCTAGATAAGGTGCAGGTAACTCTTGTCGGCTTGCGATCGCTTTCACAGAAGCCGGCCCGTAACCAGGTTGCGAGCTTAGATCGAGTAACGCCTTCACACTATAGTGTCCGCGAGTGGTTAACTTCATTGACAGTCAGATATGGGGCAAATATTTAGCTAGCTGATAGCTCATAGCTTACGCTACATAGTTGAGAGATTGCTTCGACTCGGCAGCTACTCCTTAAGAAAGACTCGATATTATCTAAAATATTTTTAATCAAGTGGTTAACTATTTAGCAGATCGGTGTAATATAGTTTTACGACCAGCTATAAAGCTAAAGTTTCTTGGTCATAGCAAAAGTAAGCCAAGAAAAAAATCGTACACCTGTAGTTGACTATTTCGGAACAGAAGATGGCTAAAAAGAAAAGTATCGAGCCCCTAGAAGGCGAAGCTCTCATCAAGAAAGTTAAAGAGCTAGAGAACCTTACCAAGGAAGAAAAGGCAAGAGCCTGTGGCTACTACACCGTTACCAAAAACGGCGTAGAACGGGTCAACATGATGAAGTTCCTCAATGCTCTCATTGATGCTGAGGGTATTCAGCTTGATGGTAAGCAAAATGGTAATGGACGCGGCGGACGGTCTGCTAGCTATCGAATCAGCGTTCAGTCTAACGGTAACTTACTGATTGGCGCAGCCTATACTAAACAGATGGAACTTCAGCCTGGAGATGAGTTTGAAATCTCTTTGGGACGTAAGCACATTCACCTGCGGCAAATCGATCGAGAAGAAGAAGAAGCAGTCTAAGCTTCATTCTCTAAAACTTCCCTCATCGCCCCTGAAAGTGTACGGCTTGTATAAATGGTGGCAATGGCTGGATAACGGCCACTGCCAGCGCTTATATTATTGTCCTAAAATACTTAATTTTATTCTCCGCTACATCGTTACTAGGTGAGCAGGGAAGTTTTCATACAACTGTTAGGAATGCCTGCCAAGGTTGGCCTATGCTTAGCAATGGCTATCTTTTCACAGGCTTTATAGCAGAACTTGAGAGGCAGCTATACTCAAATATTTAGCAATCTATAGTATTTCTCACGTAGATCGGCTAAACTTGCTAATTATTAATTGCTAGGGGCGGATCTCACTTGCTTGAGAAGCGCTATAGAAAGAGACAAGGATTTAACGAGCCAGAAGAGATTAAGCTTCTGGGAATGTTAGCGGTTGCATTTTTACGGACTCGCACAATATTTATATGTCATGGGATGTGAAACGAAGCGATCGCAGTATTTGGAGATGGCTTTATAAAGTCAAGCGCTACACGCAGGCACTTGTCTTGGCAATGACAACCCAACACAATGACAATGGCGATCGCCATCACAGCAGAAATTAGCAGCCACTAAGTAAATCTATCTAACGGGACTTAAACAATAAGTTAGCGATCGGCATGGTAAAATCAACTTAGTTGCCGCTTTATTTTAATTACGCTCAACATACAAGTAAGGTGAGCATTGCCCACCCTACAAAAACTTCTATTTCAGATCGAATTCAAAATTGCTAAGTAGTCGGACAAAAATAAACGTAGCCATGTCATTGCGAGCGAAGCGAAGCAATCGCAAGGAATTGAGGTAGTTTCGCACAGCAAACAATGGCACTATTTATTTTTGTCCAGGTACTTATACCACTTCTCTAAAAGTTTGCTACAGTTTGGGGTAGGGGCGGGTTCGCGATCAAATTTGCCACCCACAAATAACATTAATAAACCCGCCCCAAGACTGTAGCATTAATTTAGAGAATTGGTATTACCATCTAAGGAATCGCCACAGAACGCAAAAGGCGATCGATAATAGTCTTAGAACGCCGTCCTCCCGCCGGAATCAAGCGGTGTGAAAGTACATGGGGTGCGAGTTCCTTCACATCATCAGGAATAACATAGTCCCGTCCCGATAGAAACGCCAAAGCTTGCACCGCCCGATGCAAAGCCACAGCACCGCGAGGACTTACACCTAAAGTAATTTCCTCATCTTCCCGCGTCGATCGCACCAAATTGACAATATACTCCTTCAACGAATCCTCAACCTTTACACTCGCGCACAGACGGCGCAACTCTTGAATTTCATCCAAACCAAGACAAGGTTGTAACTCCTCAACCGCAACAGCGTCAGAAAGCCGTTGTAGCATTTGCAACTCTTCTGAAGACTTAGGATAGCCCAAAGTCAAAGACAACATAAAACGATCCATCTGCGCCTCTGGCAGAGGAAAAGTCCCTTGATACTCAATCGGGTTCTGAGTAGCAATTACAAAAAACGGGCTAGGAACAGGGCGAGAAACTCCATCTACCGTTACCTGCCGCTCTTCCATCACTTCTAGCAAAGCAGACTGCGTTCGCGGCGTAGCGCGGTTAATTTCATCCGCTAACAGCACGTTTGCAAACACTGGCCCCGGCAAAAATTCAAATTCACCGCTGCGGGGATTCCAAATATTAGTCCCAGTTATATCCGTCGGCAATAAATCGGGAGTACACTGAATCCGCTGAAACTTGCCAGCGATCGATCGCGCCAGAGACTTAGCTAATAGGGTTTTACCCACACCGGGAACGTCTTCTAACAAAGCATGACCCCCGGAAAGCATCGCCACCAATACCAACCGAATACTATCCGCTTTACCGACAATAGTTTGACTCAGATTTTGCTTGAGCCGTTCAATACGATCTTTCATAATTACTAATTGCTAAGTGCTAATTTTTATTGCTCATTCCTCTAAACTTATGCAGCCTAGCCCCTAACTATAAGTGCTAAGCAATTAAAAACCTCCTAATCACCTTGTGGGTTACTATACAGCAACTTTCTGGCAAATGCACAGTCAGACTGAATTTGAGCCTTTAGCGCTTCCAGAGAAGGAAACTTTTGTTCAGGCCTCAAAAAATTTTCTAGGCTTACATTTAAGGTTTTGCCATACAAATCCCCAGAATAATCTAACAGGTGAACTTCTACAGTTGGACTAACACCTTCCACAGTGGGACGGCAGCCAATATTCATCACTCCCAATATTGGAGGATTAAAACTTTTAGGCGTGAGGTTTATTGTCTTAGGTCTAAGCTTAAATTTTCCTGCGCCTGAAGCCTCTTCCTCAGTCTCTTCTTCGAGAGTAACTCGGACAGCGTACACGCCAAAACGGGGTAAAAATTTTTCTGGGGGTAGCTGGAGATTAGCCGTTGGAAATCCAATAGTTCGACCAATTTTTTGACCTTCAATAACTACTCCACCTACGCTATATGGACGGCCTAACAATTGGTTTGCCTTCTGGAGATTGCCATTTTGGAGAGCGTCCCGGATTGCCGAACTGCTGATCCTTTCTCCTGCGTAAGTGTAGAGTGGTACGAGGGTAACGTCAATGCCATAAGTAGCAGCGATCGCAGCTAAATCTTTAGCTGTCCCGGTTCGTCCGCGCCCGAAGCAGAAATCCAACCCTACACTAATTCGGGTTGCTTCCAATTGCCGCACTAAAATTTGTTCAACAAACTGTTTTGGAGTTAGCGCCGCCAATTCTTTATTAAAGGGCAACAATACCAGTTGCTCAACACCCATAGACCTCAGCAGAGCTATTTTTTCTCTTAACGGCGTTAACATTTTTCTGGGTTTGCCGCTAAAAAACTCTTGGGGGTGGGGGCTAAACGTCACCACTGTTGCACAAGCAGGTTCTAGTCGGTCGGATTTGTAGCCTTTGTAGTTGACTTCAGCTACAGGTGGCGAAATAGCTAAACGATCGTCATGAAACGTCCGAGAAAGAGGTCTAGCCAACTCCCACATAGGCCCTAAGCCTTCATCAAGGTCAGGGCTCGATCGTACTGACTCTTGTGGGGGAATAAGCATCGGGGCAAGCATTTGTGCCCGATTCAGGATTGGCAGCACGACTTGTTGGTGCCCCAGATGCAAACCGTCAAAATTTCCCAAGGCAACGGTAGTAGGAGTCAAAGCAGCGGTAGAAGAATAAGTTACCCACACGCTTAACATTTTGACATATTTAGCCGTTACGCGATCGCTACGCCTCTAAATCAATTTAAAATTGACATTGGTAGACGAAGGATAATAACTTTACCCATCAAAGCCATACGGCATTTAGATTTTTGAGCGGCGGATTTTAGCTGCGACACCCGATTTAAAATTTAAAATCCGCTATGCAGACACCTTAACTTCCGATTGTACGGACTCCTCAACAGCACCATTAGCCGGAGGCACCAACTGGATAGACAAACCTTCCCGTGCCATCAGGCTATCAGGGAATTTTTGGGCAACCTGCTCTCCGATGCGATCGAGAAAATCGTCATTATGCAAAGGGTCATGGTGAAAAATCACCAGCTTTTTGACATTTGCGGCCTTAGCTACCTTCACCGCTTCTTGCCAAGTCGAATGTCCCCAACCAACTTTTGGCGACTTCTCGGAGTAATATTCTTCATCTGTATAGGTAGCGTCGTAGATCAGCACATCAGCATTCCTAGCCAAAAACAGCACATTTTCATCCAAGCGATCGGGAAAATGTTCTGTATCCGTGACATAAGCTGCTGCATATCCTTGCCAGTTCACGCGGTAGCCCACAGCTTCCCCAGGATGGTTTAACAGAGCATTTTCGACTTTAATATCGCCGATTTCCACTGGTTGGCCAATTTCGATATCGTTGAACTTGAGGTCAGCCCCCATAATTTGCAACGGTACTGGAAAATTGGGGTGAAGCATTTGGTCATTAAGCCGCTGCTGAATAGTAGCCCCATTGGGAGCTATAGCTCCGTGAATGCGAAAAGAATTGCATTTGACAAAAGCAGGGACGAAAAACGGAAACCCCTGGATGTGATCCCAGTGGGAGTGAGTGAAGAACATATAAGCTTCTACGGGCATTTGGGACAGGAGACTTTGCCCCAGTACCCGCAACCCCGTACCGCCATCAAAAATCAGGCGGTGAGTCCCCACTCGCATTTCTACACAGGGTGTATTGCCGCCGTAGCGCACTGTTTCTGCCCCTGGAGAGGCTATGCTGCCTCTAACGCCCCAGAAGTGAACCGTGAATTGGTTTTGCATACTAGACATGGGTTTTCCTGCAAGATTTCTTAGGCGATCTATCGGTAAAGTGTTTACATCTCGGTAAGGTATGAGCCATCAAACCCAGGATCTCTGGCGTTAGAGTGAAGCGCAACCTTGCAATGTGCGCTTGTCTCGGCTGCAAGACGCAAGCAAAACTATTGGGCTTGATAACTGAGTTAAGAAATTACAAGGTAGACTGTTGAAGTCTGGAGCGCAAGTATTTTCCCGACTCTTCACTAGCCTAACCTCCCTAGATACACTTTGGGGAAGAGTGTGGCAAGAAAGGCTGTTCTTCTGCTTTTGTCTCCCCCAGAGAGATGCACTTGCTACCAGCTCTCAAACGAGATCCCTGTTGTGAGCAACTGAAATTTTGGTTAATTTAAAAAGCTTAGCAGTTCAGAGCTATTCTTTACACTCTAGTAACTTTATCATCAAATTTAATGACCCGCAGGCAGAGTAATCCTGTGGTTGACACTCCCACCCCTCAAGGGGATGGGATTCTTTGATGCTCGCGGTGCGGTCAAATTCTGTCACCAAATTCTGTCACAGAGCTTTAGGGCAAAACGCGCTGTGGGACTGCTTACCCTTCTTCGGGGTAAGGAAGCTGAATTTGATATTAACAGAGCGTTACCGAAGACTTAAGCAACCGTCACATCCGGTGACAAGTAAATATCCTGAATCGCGTGAAACAATTTTACCCCTTCTTCAAATGGTCGTTGAAAAGTTTTGCGACCCGAAATTAATCCGCAACCTCCAGCGCGTTTATTAATCACCGCCGTGCGAATTACTTCGGCAAAATCATTCTTACCAGAAGCACCCCCAGAATTAATTAAACCCATGCGACCAGCATAACAATTCAGCACTTGATAGCGGGTTAGATCGATGGGATGATCGCTGGTTAAATCTGAGTAAACGCGCTTGTCGGTTTTCCCGTAACTCTGACTGCTGGCTTGAGCAACAGCCTCATAGCCGCGATTGCACTCTGGCAATTTCTGCTTGATAATGTCAGCTTCAATCGTCACTCCCAAATGATTTGCTTGACCAGTTAAATCGGCCGCAATGTGATAATCTTTATCTTGTTTGAAGATATCGTTACGGAGATAGCACCACAAAATTGTTGCCATTCCATATTCGTGAGCGAGTGCAAAAGCTTGGCTGACTTCTTGAATTTGCCTGGTGGATTCCGGCGAACCAAAATAAATTGTAGCACCTACAGCCACAGCTCCTAAATTCCAAGCTTGTTCTACAGAAGCAAACATCACTTGGTCGAATTGATTAGGATAAGTTAGCAATTCATTGTGATTAAGCTTGAGAATAAAGGGAATTTTGTGAGCGTATTTGCGAGAAACACTGCCTAAAACTCCTAGAGTTGTTGCTACAGCATTGCAGCCAGCAGATATTGCTAACTTGATGATATTTTCGCTGTCAAAATAGATCGGGTTTGGTGCAAAGGAAGCTGCCGCAGAATGCTCAATTCCTTGGTCTACAGGTAAAATGGACAAGTAGCCAGTGTTAGCTAGACGGCCGCTAGAATAGAGTTGCTGAAGAGATCGTAGAACTTGCGGAGAGCGATCGCTGTGACCAAAAATCCGCTCTACCCAGTCGGGACTCGGAAGGTGTAACAAATCTTTGGAAACTTTCGCCTTATAGCTGAGCAAGTATTCAGCTTCATCACCTAGTGAAGTCTCGATTAAATTAGGAACTGATAGTGTAGCGGTCATAAGGTTTGCCCTAAATACTTCAGTTTCAGGCTTTGCCTTTAAAGACACTGCCTTAGTAAAAATTTTAACGAAAATTCCTCGATTTTCCCATTCCTTACCCTTAAAATTTTCTAAAAAACTATATAACCTTAATTTGATTTTTCCGTTGATTGTTTTGGTAGAGATAAATATTAAAGCACAATTGGATATTAAAAATAATAGTTACTCTCAAGTAAGGTAGTAATAAAAAAGGTACGAATATAACTAAAAGTGACTGCGTTCGTAAACTCTCTTCCCTAGAAACTACTTTTACAGTTTACAAGCGATCGCCCTCCAAACCTCCTTACTAAGGCTAAGACGCGCTACCCTGTAATAAGCAGTGCGCTCTCTGGCAGCTCAAGCACTAGCTATCCTTTATTGTCTCATACCCTGACAGTCCCGATGTTGCATTTTTTCTTTGATTCCGAAACCAACGGCCACAAATCCTTCGAGTTACCTGGTGCCCGCCCCCACTATAACCCAGATCGCCCTGGTCAAGTTGAGCATATTTTCTTAGACTTGGTGCTTGATATTCCCAAACATAGCTTTCATGGCACTTGCAGCATCCGCCTTAACCCAGTACGCAGCGGTATTGACAAATTGACTTTAGATGCTGTCAACTTAAAAATTAAATCGGTGAAAGTTGCTGAAAAAGCACAAAATTTCGATTACGATGGCGAACAGTTAGAGGTGCAATTACAATCGCCAACAGCAGCAAATATTCCCCTAACAATTGATATCGCCTACTCAGTAGAAAAACCCCAACGCGGACTCTATTTTGTCGGGCCAGACAAGCACTACCCAGACAAACCATGTCAAGTTTGGACTCAAGGCGAAGACGAAGACTCCCGCTTTTGGTTTCCCTGCTTCGACTACCCTGGACAACTCGCTACATCAGAAATCCGGGTACAAGTTCCCAAGGAATTTATAGCTATTTCCAACGGCGAATTAATTGACACAAAAACGGAAGGTAGCGATAAAATTTATCACTGGTCGCAACAACAAGTTCACCCCACTTACCTAATGACTTTAGCTGTGGGAGATTTTGCAGAACTTAAAGATGAATGGCAAGGAAAACCCGTAACTTACTACGTCGAAAAAGGTCGCGAAGCAGATGGTCAGCGTAGCATGGGTAAAACGCCCAAAATGATTGAGTATTTCTCTCACACTTACGGCTATCCTTACCCTTATCCTAAATACGCTCAAGTCTGTGTAGATGACTTCATTTTTGGCGGAATGGAGAATACTTCTACCACATTGCTAACAGATAGATGCTTGTTAGATGAACGAGCCGCGCTCGATAATCGCAACACAGAAAGTTTAGTTGCTCACGAACTTTGTCATCAATGGTTTGGCGATTTAGTAGTAATTAAACATTGGTCGCACGCTTGGATCAAAGAGGGCATGGCTTCCTATTCTGAGGTAATGTGGACGGAATATGAATATAGCAAAGATGATGCTGCTTACTACCTATTAATGGAAGCCCGCAACTATTTAGCTGAGGACAGTTCGCGCTACCGTCGCCCCATTGTTACTCACGTTTATCGAGAGGCAATTGAGCTTTATGACCGACATTTGTATGAAAAAGGCGCTTGCGTCTATCACATGATTCGGGCTGAATTGGGAGATGAATTATTTCTGCAAGCTGTTCAAACGTTCGTGCAGGATAACGCTCATAAAACTGTAGAAACAATAGACTTGCTAAGAGCAATAGAAAAAGCTACTGGTCGCAATCTGTTATTTTTGTTTGACCAATACGTTTATCGCGGCGGTCATCCTGACTATAAAGTTAGTTATGCTTGGGATAATGACAGCAAGTTAGCCAAAGTTACGGTGACGCAAACGCAAGTAAAAGAGGGGAAAAATGGCAAAACCAATGGCAATGGCAATGGCAATAGCAAAGATTTATTCGACTTGAAACTACCCCTGGGATTTGGGTACACCCAGCAAGAAGGTGAAACAACTAATTCATCCGTAAAAACTTTCACTATTCGCGTCCACGAACGGGAACAAAGTTTTTACTTCCCCTTAGAAGCCAAACCAGCTTTTATCAGCTTTGATGCTGGCAATAACTTCTTAAAAACTGTTAGTTTAGAGTATCCAGTTGCTGAACTAAAAGCTCAGTTGAAATTCGATCCCGATCCAATTTCGCGTATTTATGCAGTTCATGCTTTGGCGAAAAAGGGAGGTTTAGAAGTCGTGAAAGCGCTATCAGAAGCTCTCAAGAACGATCGGTTCTGGGCTGTGAGGTTTGAAGTAGCTAATCAATTAGTAGAGATTAAACTTGACCAAGCATTTGAAGCTTTAGCAATTGGTCTGAAAGATAAAGATGCTCGCGTTCGCCGCGCTACGGTGAGTGCTCTTGGTAAAATTAAAACTCACGAGAGCTATAAGCTGCTAAAACCGATAGTAGAAAAGGGCGATCCTAGCTACTATGTGGAAGCCGCTGCTGCTAGTGCTCTTGGGGGAATCGCTGCGGCAAATGCCGATGAAAAGCCATCAGACGAACAGGTCATTAAAGAGTTAAAATCTGTTCTTAAGGAACGCGAAGGCTGGAATGAGGTAGTACGATCTGGTGCGATCGCAGGTTTGGCCCAAATGAAAACCTCTGAAGATGCACTAAACCTGATTTTGAAATATACTGCTGCTGGTACTCCTCAAGCTTTACGCTTGGCAGCTATTCGCTCAATTGGTTCTATTTCTAGTGGTCAAACTCCTGCCAATTTAGAGCGGATTTTGCAGCGGTTGGGAGAACTCTCTAAGGAGACTTTTTTCCTGACGCAAGTAGCTGTAGCTGTAGCATTGGGGCAAATGGAAACGCGCAAAGCAATACGCATTCTACGTTCTTTGGCAAATCAAACTCCTGATGGTCGAGTGCGTCGGATTGCGGAGGAAGCAATTCAAAAGGTGCAGAAAAATGTAGGTTCTGATGAAGCTGTTAAACAGTTACGAGAGGAACTAGATCAGATGAAGAAAGAAAATCAAGAATTGCGGAGTCGTTTAGAGAATTTAGAGGCGAAAGCTAAAAAAGATTAGTTGTGTAATTTGTAACGCCCCCTCTAGGTTGTTCTTTACCCCCCAGAGGGCGGCGTTACGAAATAATTACTGAGTTCATATCGATCGATAGTTATGGCTATAAATCGGAAACCACCTCTATTTATTCAACAATCAGGCGTTATTCCCTATCGTATCCTCGATGGGGAAATAGAAATCATGGTGATTACTTCTTCGACAGGGAAACGGTGGGTGATACCGAAAGGATTAGTTGAACCTGACATGACACCGCAAGACTCTGCTGCAAAAGAAGCTTGGGAGGAAGCCGGACTAATCGGTAATGTTTTGCCTACTTTACTGGGAACTTACGAATATCAGAAGTGGGGACGTATTTGCCGAGTTGAGGTATTTTTACTGCAAGTAGAAATAGTTTTAGAAAGTTGGCCGGAAGCTAAAAAGAGAAAGCGAGAATGGGTCAGCCTTGCTAAGGCAGTAAAACGAGTTGAGGAAGCAGAACTTAAACGAATTCTTACAGATTTAACGAGTATGTTATGAATTTTATTTTTTCCCCATCAATAAGTATGTAATCATTTCCCCTTTGCCTTTAATATTAATAACACCTCGCTCTTCAAATAGATACTTGTCTCGCAATAACTCATAAGTATCTGCACTTACTTGAATACTGCCAACAATTCCATGAGATTCCATACGCGAAGCCGTATTTACAGCATCCCCCCATAGATCGTAAATAAACTTCTTAGTACCAATTACCCCTGCTACTACCGGCCCGCTATTAATCCCAATACGAATCTTAAAGTCCTCTCCTCGTTGAGCGCTGAATTGATTAATTGCTTCTAACATATCCAGAGCCATTTCTGCAATAGCTTCTGCATGATCTTCTCTGGGAGTAGGAATACCTCCAGCTACCATATAAGCATCGCCAATTGTTTTAATTTTCTCCAAATTGTACTCTTCAGTCAGTCTATCAAAAGCGGAAAACATTTCATTTAACAAATAAACTAACTCCGTCGCCGTTTTTCGCGTTGACAACTGCGTAAAATTAACTAAATCAGCAAATAAAACTGTCGCCTCGTCAAATCTATCAGCAATCAGCACGGGTTCCTGTCTCAACCTATCTGCAATCACTTTGGGTAAAATATTAAGTAGTAAAACCTCTGTTTTTTTCTGTTCTATATTAAGAGCCGCTTGCATTCGCTTGCG
Source organism: Kamptonema formosum PCC 6407 (assembly GCF_000332155.1). Lineage (GTDB taxonomy): Bacteria > Cyanobacteriota > Cyanobacteriia > Cyanobacteriales > Microcoleaceae > Kamptonema > Kamptonema formosum. Next base: position 1,472,541 of record NZ_KB235903.1, read on the forward strand.
AGAGGAAATGTCGTGTAAGAAAATAGAAATACCATCGTAAGAAGCAAATGCCCGGACTTCAAACCATCGTTTTAAATGAGGGTGAAACTCTTCAAAAGTCACGCCAACTTGCTGAGATACAGCTTTGTGTGCCTCTCTATAAAAGGATGATTCTAAAAATTCAGGAAACTCTTCCCAGATATTCTTACCAAAAATTTCTTCCGGTGCTTTTTCAAAAATTTGGGCAGCTTTATAATTCACGTAAGTAAATCGCCACTGCCGATCTAAGGCAAAAAAAGCATCGGCGATGCCTTCTAAGAGATTGACAATTTGCTCGTCATTAGCCCGCAATTTATCCTCTGCTTGCTTATGTCTGACGCGAGTGCGCTCTAAGTTAGCCAAATTAATTCGCAATTCCATTTGATTAATCACTTGACGACCTAAAATGCGTAATGCCTCAAGTTGTTTTGCGGTTAATTTGCGGGGGATTGTGTCGATCGCGCACAAAGTGCCGATGGGAAAACCATCAGAAGTTACTAGCGGAGTTCCAGCATAAAATCTAATATTAGGCTCAGAAGTTACCAGGGGGTTACTAGCAAAGCGCTCGTCTTCTGTCGCATTGGGTACAACTAGCAATTCATTCGGATGTAAAATAGCATGAGCGCAGAATGCAATATCTCTAGGAGTTTCTTCTGCTTCTATACCTATCTTTGATTTAAACCACTGCCTGTTAGCATCAACTAAACTCACTAAAGCAATTGGAGTACCGCAAATGTGAGATGCCAAAGCTGTTAGATCGTCAAAGGCTTCTTCAGCCGCAGTATCGAGAACATTATAGCGATAAAGAGCTTTTAGTCTATCTTCTTCATTAGTAGGTAAAGGTGCCGATCGCATTGGCGGCGGTGAAGAGAGGCGCTTCTGAAAAATCCGCGAAACTATCAGCACCTTTAGCCGTTGGAGTTTCTCCCACAGAATTTTTAGCAGTTTCAAAATTCTTTTTTTCAAACTTTTGTGCATATTTTTAGTATATCTTTTCACATCAGAGCTTGGTATCTCTTGCTGATGTCGCCTCAGATGCACCTGCGATCGCTAAAAAAATCTCTTGTACACAATACCAGAAACGTGATATCCTTAAGGCTTGTGTCCAAATTAAGGCCGGTTCATGCCGAAATTAAAAACTCGCAAATCGGCTGCTAGGCGCTTTAGAGCCACTGGCAGCGGTAAAATTGTGCGGCGGAAAGCTTACAAAAGCCACTTACTACAGCACAAAAGCTCCAATCGTAAACGCACGCTCTCTCAAATGGTCGTCCTCGATCCGACTAACGAAGAGAATGTACGTCTGATGCTTCCATACTTGTAAAGTTTAACGGAAATAAACGATGACACGGGTAAAACGCGGCAACGTCGCTAGAGAACGCCGCAAAAAAATTCTCAAACTAGCCAAAGGATTCCGAGGCTCGCAGTCCAAGCAGTTTCGCACAGCTAACCAGCGGGTGATGCAGGCGCTTCGCAACGCCTATCGCGATCGCCGCAAACGGAAGCGCGACTTCCGCCGCCTGTGGATTGCTCGGATTAATGCAGCAGCTCGCATACACGGTACGAGCTACAGCCGACTCATCGGCAACATGAAAAAAGCCAATATTGAAATCAACCGCAAAATGCTGGCACAAATGGCAGTCATTGACCCGGCAACTTTTGGCAAAGTGGTGGAATTGGCAAATCAAGCACAAGAGTAAAACTGGGGTGAGCCTTCATTCATCTGTTAACGGTTAACGGTTAACGGTTAACTGTTAAGCTGTTAACGGTTAACTGTTAAGCTGTTAACGGTTAACTGTTAAACTGCTATGAATTTAAATTGTTACGATTCAGATAACTAAATCCCTATTCCCTCTTTCCTCTTCCTTCTACTTATCAAACTTTCAATCTTTCAATCTACCTATTTAAACAGCATGGATAGCGGTTTGCCGATTGTTTATCTATCAGTATTGCTAGCTATACTAGCTAGCGCTGGCTGGTTTATTCTGCGCCAGATCATCAAAACTCGTAAGATCGAAACTACTCTCTTTCGGTTAGAAGCCAAACTCGGTAACGAAAAGGGAACAGCACAGGAATATTACGAATTGGGCAGTATCTATGTAGAGAAAAAGCTCTATGCTCAAGCAACGTCACTGTTTCAAAAAGCTCTGAAATCCAAAGACTTACAAGTTGAAGAAGATGCAGCCATCATCTACAACGCCCTTGGTTTCGCACACTTCGGTCAAGAACAATACGATATAGCTATCCGCCAATACAAAGAAGCTATTAGGTTAAAACCCGATTATGTGACGGCCCTTAATAACCTCGCTCACACTTATGAGCGCAAAAAGTTAACAACTCAAGCTTTGGAAATGTACGAAGAATCTCTCAAGTTGGAGCCTAACAATCCTACTGCTAAACGCCGTAGCGAATCTCTGCGGAAACGGTTGGTTCCTTCTGCATAGGAAGGGGCAGTTTGAATTTTGAGATTGTTGCTACAACAGGTAAATTTGTACCCAGCAACGTTATAACCTGCGGGTAGGCTTAGCCAGCGCAGGATTTTCGCTAAATAAAGCAGATTTGCAGTTGTAATATAGCAGTTGCCAAGGCAGGTAGGACATTCTGAATTTAAAACCTTGATTCTAAACCCTTCTTCCGTCTTCCCTAGCCCCTAGCCCCTAGCCCCTAGCCCCTCTTAAACCGCCTTGGCGGTTGCTATATCATGTTTAGCACGAAGCCCTTCTTACAACTGCAAGCTTTCCTCTGCACAGCAGATGACGATCGCCCTATAAACTAACTCAAAAATCACTGCGCTGCCGCTGCCCGCTGCTGAGCTACACCAAGATTTGACTGATACTCTGCTGCCTTCTCCTGAGCTTTTTGATAATTTGGGCTAGAGGGCGGAACAGCCTTCATTAGCTGAACTGCTTTCTCCCACTCACTCGCCACTTCTTCCCACTCACCTTTTGATATAGATGTCTGGGCAAGGTTTGCCGCACTTTGAGCCTTATTGACCCCTAATCTCCAAGAATCAGGTTTAGGTGTCGCAGGTTTAGGTGCGGGTGCAACTGGTTTCGGTGTTGCAGAAGCCACCGGAGAGGGTGCGACTGGCTTCGGTGTTGCAGAAGCCACCGGAGAAGGTGCAACTGTTTGCGGTGTCGCAGAAGCCACTGGAGAAGGTGCAACTGTTTGCGGTGTTGCAGAAGCCACTGGAGAAGGTGCAACTGGTTTTGGTGTTGCAGAAGCCACCGGAGAGGGTGCGGTTGCTTTCACAGTCTTGGGAGCACCAGCCGCAGTCGGAGAAGCAGCCTGTTTTGGCTTCGGAGAGCCCGCTTTAGGCGCTGCTGGTGAAGGAGTTGTAGGCTGAGGAGCCGAACTGTTTAGGAATGGCAAATTACCCGTAAAGTAAAGCCCCGCGAGTGCGGCCACCGGCACAAAGATAATCCCTGCAATTATTGCTAATTTAGGGATCTTCTTCTTTTGAGGGGGATCTTCATCTAGCTCATCCTCATCCTCATCCTCATCCTCATCCTCATCAGAGTTGTATTCTTCCTCCCGATCGTAGTCTTCGGGTTCAAGATCGGGAGCGTCTACAGGTTTTTTAGGCATTGCATCATCTGCATAAAACATTGGATCGGCGGCTGGCATCAGCTCAATCTCGTCTTCCCACGCCGGTAAGTCTTCACCCACCTGACGACCGTAGACCTTCACAGTGTGAATTGATTCGACTCCCAAGTTAATCATCCCCTTACGGATAAAGTCCATAAGGGCAGTTTGGTTCGGAACTTGATCTGACTCCAGCATAACCTGGAGGTTGTCATTGTCACGTCCCACTTGGGCATTGATGCCTTTAGGTTGGAGTGTGCGGTTAATTACAGACGCGATCACCTTGGGATCGCCCTGCTTAGCAAGTTCCCGCAGGTTCTGTTGTGTCATAGCTAGCACTTCTTAGAGGGCTGCGAGCAGGTTATTGACACTCTCCGGTCTAAAGACGCGGGGATTTTTAAGCACAACTTTTTAAGGGTGAATCCACAATCAAAAAGTTGATACTTAAAGGGTTTGTCATCAGCCCACTATCCACTCGCTCAAATATTGAGTCTGTGGTTACTTTTTTAGCACGGAGCATCCTGATTTTTAATTCACTGCTTAGCTGCTCATCATTCTACCGCTGACGATACCCAGCGGTATGACGCGGATGTGTTGCGGGATTTCAACCGTTTGCTAGCTAAAGTCACCGTGTCTTGGATGCGCTCTTCAAGTGTATCTTTGTGTTCCTTGTTTTAAGCTGCACGCGCCTAAAAATCAAGTGCTCTTAAAACCAAGAAGTTTGAGACTAAAGTCTCTTGTTGCCTTTGATCCCTTAGACTGTCGTCCTAGAGTTTGGAGGCTATTTTCATCAAAAACTCCCAAATGGAAATATATCGCCTTTAGGCATGAGATTGCTTCGTACCTCGCAACGCTTCGCGATTTTTGCAGTTTTAGTGGGTGCTAAATAAATCTTTATCTACCACCTTAGCTCTTTCTGGCATTTTCTTACCATTTGCTGCTAGTAGAATAGGGTACAGAGTTCTATGACCTTGGTTTGTAGAGTTGAAACTTCTTGTGCACCCCGCTTGAGAGATGATTCTAACTCTAGCAGTAGGGGTAGGGTTTGTTGCAATTTTTCGACAGTCAGGCTCTTGACTTCTTGCCGGAAAAAGTATATTCGTTTGGGATTGCTGATTTCTGCGGCTTGAGCTATTTTTTCATCGGGCTCGCCGGCTTGTGTCCCCAATTTCACCCACAGCCAAATCCGAAATTGAGTTGTTAAGGTGGCTACAATTTTTAAGGCGGGTTCGTTATGTCCGATTAGCTCGGCGACTAGCTGCAAAGCTTGGGCTGTATTGCCTTGGCGGATAGCGGCGGCAAGTTGCAAGCTGTTTTGGGTATTCGATCTGACTAAGGCGGCGATCGCTTCATCGCCCAAAGGTTGGTTACTGTTACCTGCGTAAAGCTCTAATTTATCCAATTCGCTATTTAACTGCCTGGTATCGTTGCCGACGCATTCAGCTAAAAGTGCGATCGCTGCTGGGGTTAATTTTACTCCCCTTCCCTCCGCGACTTGGCGCACCCGCTTTGCCAACTCTTCTGTTTTCCAGGGAGGAATCGGAGAAAATTCGCGAACTTCAGCAGATTTGAGCAGAAACTTAGTAGACTTGAGCCGACTATCCGGTTTATTACGAGTTGTCAACAACAACACGGTGGTGGATGGAATCACTGGCAGAGTCCGTTCTAATTCGGCGAATAGTTCCTGGGAACATTGCTGAGTTATGGGGGTATCCGCTAACCAGACAAAGCGGCTGCCAGCACCGAATGGCGGTGTCATCGCTTGGTTGAGGGCAGAAATAACGGCATCCCCTTGGTCGGGGAGAATTTTATCATAGTTGAAACTAGCCCAGTTGGGGTCAATGACTTTTTGGCGCAGGGTATCAACTGCTTGTGTCAGAGAGAAGTCATCCTCCCCCCAGAAGAGGTAAATTTGCATAAGAGACTATCAGTTGCCCAATTTAGGATTTGAGAGCGGGGATCGGTGGCAGAACAATTAAAAATTAAAAATTAAAAATTAAAAATTAAAGATTGAATCCAATCGTTTTTAATTTTGCCTTTTGAATTTTTAATTAGTGAGTCGTCCATTTAGGCGATTTCTAATTTTGACCTCTACCCCAATCTACAATCTAAAATCGGCTGGGTGCTGAAAGCTATTACTTAGCGCGAGGCAATCGAGATTGGACGATACTTATCAAGCTTACGTGAATCGGGCGGCGCGGCTGACGCTGCTGGACACCTACAAGTCCCAGGTGGAGCACATTCAGGAATCTCCCAAGTTTAAGCCCCAACCAGAGGGCCAGAGAACGCCCGTAGCTTTTCCCGGCTATACGGTGACGACACCGCCTTGGGGGGAAGAGTCGGAAAATGCTGCTTTTTATGCGAGTTTGGACGAGTGCCAACAAACCCTAGTGAAGCAGCTAGAGGCAGGGGCGATCGTGCCTGTGCCGAAGGAGAGCTTCCATTTAACTTTGGCTGATTTGATTTGGGACAGTGCTTTCCTTGATGCCAGTCAAAATCCTGAATTTGAAGAGAAACTGCGATCGCGCATTGGCGAATGTTTTGCTGACTACAAACTAAATGTAGCCTCGACTCTTCCTATTCGCTGGATGGTGTTGGGACTAATGGTGCGAACTCGAGCGATCGCCGTTTGTTTAGCCCCGATGGATGAAAATTCTTACAAGCAGATTTTGGAGTTCCGCCGCTCTATTTATCAAAATCCTGATTTAATTGCTTTGGGAATTGAACAGCAATATCATTTTACTGCTCACGTTACTCTGGCTTATTTTGGCGATATCGGGTCGGGGCTAGACCGCGATCGCTTTTGCTCTCTGTTGTCTGAGTTAAATGACGAATGGCTGGATGCACCTCAAGAAATTGGGATACATCGGGTCGAACTTCGGAAGTTTGACGATATGACTCACTATTATCGGCAACCAAACTGGCCAGTTTTGGAATTTTAAAATGGTTAACGGTTAACTGTTAACGGTTAACTGTTAACGGTTAACTGTTAACTGTTTAAATTCTAAATAAGTAAATCCACCTAATTAAACATAAGATAAGGATGGCTAAAAAGCTGACTGTATAAACATTCTTCCTTCTCTCCTAGATAACTAAATTTTTCTTCCTTCTCTCCTAGATAACTAAATCCTTCTTCGTTCTACTTATCGGTTGACGGCGCACAATTGAGTAAACAATTGACTGTACATATTGTTGGCATTGGTTTGGATGGCGCTGCGGGACTGAGTAAGTCGGTGCAGCAAATTGTAGAAAAGGCGACTCTGCTGGTGGGGAGCGATCGCCACTTAGCCTATTTCTCTAAGCATCGGGCAGAACGCTTGGTTTTGGGAGATTTGACGGGTGCAATTAAAGAAATTCGGCAGCGGTTGGCGACTTCGTTTCCGGGTGCAATTGTAGTTTTGGTTTCGGGCGACCCGCTATTTTACGGTTGGGGACGGCTATTGGTGGCAGAATTGCCTCCCGAACAGTTAATTTTTCATCCGCATTTGAGTTCTGTACAGTTGGCTTTTAACCGCCTGAAACTTCCTTGGCAAGATGCTCACTTTATTAGCGCTCACAGGCGGTCTTTTGAGGAGTTGACTGCTAAGTTACAGCAAGGTGTGGATAAGATTGCTGTACTAACTGATGAGACTTATTCTCCAGGGGCGATCGCACATTTGATTAAGGCTTTAGATTTGCCCAGTCGTTATCAGTTTTGGCTATGCGAAAATTTGGGGGCCGCTGATGAACGAGTCAGGCAATGGTCGTTAGATGCTTTGCAAGGGGAGACTTTTGCACCGCTCAATTTGGTTGTGCTGTTGCGGGAGTCTAGGACAGCTACGGAGCCCCTGGATTTAGGCAGTTTGCCGATGCTAGGGATACCGGATGGCAATTTTCTCAGTTTTAGCGATCGCCCTGGGGTGATGACGCAGCGAGAAGTGCGGGTGTTGATTTTAGGGGAATTGTCCTTACAACCAGGTCAAGCGATCTGGGATGTGGGTGCGGGTACTGGGGCAGTTTCGATTGAAATTGCCCGGTTGTTCCCGGGTTCTCAGGTTTATGCGATCGAGAAAATGGAGGAAGGTACGTCTTTAATTGAGCAAAATTGTCGCCGTTTTCAGGTACAAAATGTAATTTCAATTCACGGCAATGCTCCTGAAATTCTACATCGTTTGCGACCGCCTAATCGAATTTTTGTGGGTGGTAGTGGAGGAGAAATTACTAAAATTTTAGGTGTCTGTGCTTTGCGAATGTTACCAGGAGGGGTAATAGTATTGGCAATGTCTACTGTAGAAGATTTAGCTGCTGTTTTGAGTTGGAAGGAGGAAAGAATGCGGCGGGAACCGAATTGGAATTGTAAAATTATGCAGGTGCAGTTGTCGCGATCTCTGCCTGTGGGAAATTTAACTAGATTTGACTCATTAAATCCAGTTACTATTGTCACAATGAATAGGTGAGATAATTTAGGAAAGAGGGGCTAGGGGCTAGGGGCTAGGGGCTAGGGGCTAGGGAAGAGGAGAAGAAGGGAAGAAGGGAAGATCGCCGAAACCATATTAAGCTATGAGAAATATAGCTTTTTACAGCGATCGCTGAGCATACCAGGCATGAATGAGAAGGCTCTGGAAGAACAATACAGGTGAATCAAAGCCACTTGATACAATTATTGACTCAACTTCAAGTGGCGGTAGCACCGCCACATCCTGACCATAAGAAGCACGAAACTTTTCAATTTCCTCAGCAGGCACTTCGGAATACTTCAGCATTCTTATCCAAACCTCAAAAAGGCTTTCGTAAGCTGAAGTAGACATATCAGAAACCAGATCGGCACTGATCAAATATCCATTAGGGCAAAGTCGTGAAGCAATTTGATTAAAAAAGTTGCGCCGCCGATCTCGATCCATAAAAAAGTGAGAAACCAGAAGGCAAGTTGCCGCATCAAAAGATTCCGATGCAGGCAATGAATCGAGATAACCTTCGTGAAAAGTGCAACGTGACGCGATGCCATTCTCTTCGGCACGTTGGCGACAAATATCAAGCATCGGTGCCGCAGGTTCTACCGCAGTAAATTGCCACTGTGGAAATCTTTTGGCCAGGTCAATTAATTCTAAACCAGTTCCCGCGCCGACACAGAGAATCCTTGCATCAGCAGGAAGTTCGGAAAGTACCAGGCTAATCAGCAAATGAAGTGCGTCGCGCAATGGAGCGAATTTAGCAAATCTTTTGTCGTAGGAAGAAGCGCGTTCTTGGTCAAAAACAATAGATGACTTTTGATTTTGCATGATGAAAGTAAAGGAGTGTTTTTATTTGTCTCTGTACTTAACTTGCTTTCCCTAGTTCTTCTTGTAGCATTTCCTGATATATTTCTGGCAACTCTCCAGTCATAGAATTGTCTTCTATCCCATAGCCTAAACTTGTCCAAGTCCCCGATAACAACCGCTGCACTTTATTGAATTTTCCCTGTTGTAACAGTGCGGAAATATCGGCTTTCCAAAACTTGGTATCGCTCAACCAAGCATAAACAACAGCATCTTGAAATTTTGGTTCAAAACTGTACTCTTTCCAAAATATAAACTGAGCCGGATGGGGATGATATCGCTTAGCTTTTTCCTCCCAAGTAGAGCTCAAAAATTGATATCGCCCGGCCGCTGTGGTACACCTTCCGCGATTGGGGCCGGAGACAATTTTTACGCATAGATCGGGATGACGGCTTAAATCAGAGACAAGTTCGCCACCGTAAATAACTGAGTATGGTTGGGTAACATTCGACTCGCTTGCTGATATCGTTCGCATCAGTGCTCGAATGTAAGGATCGCCGCCTTTCATTGCTAAAGGAGGCAATTGATTGCTCTCATTTTGAACTACAAAAGATTCTTGATTTCCATGCCAATTCCCAATCAAGAATGCTAGAATAAAGATAGTTACGCTGCTGAAAATCAGGCGTTTCAAGATTTGGATTTCCGAGCGGCGAAATAAGCCTAGTTTTCTGCGGTCAACTTCTCTAACTCTAATTCTTGTCATTCCTTGTAATTCCTTTGATTTTCCTATGTAGTTGCGCTGTCTATGCTAAGCGCAACTACATAGGGAGTTAACTGCGTGCAATTTGACTAAAGCCTTACTACAAAATGCGATCGCACAGTTCCCGATTTAAGCCGCACCAGCAAACAACTGGTCAAAAGTCTTCGCCTCTACCTCAGACTTCGCCACAATCTCCACAATTTTATTACGAGATGCAGGCTGAAACAACGCCTCAACGCAAACCTGCGCTACCTTAGTTCGCGGAATACTCCCATCAAAAAGTTTATCCGCAGACTCCATCACGATCGCATCGGTGTTATCCTCATTCTTCAGACCCCCAGGCCGAACAATCGTGTAAGTCAAACCACTTTTTTGCAAATATTCCTCCGCTTGCTTCTTCCACACCAAAATCAGCCAAAACAAATTCAGCGGGTGGAAAAAATTAGAAACGCACAAAGAAGTCACGAGCACAAAATGCTCAATTCCCTTAATTTTGGCAGCATCTACCAGATTTTTAGTACCTTCATAGTCCACCTTATAAGGCCCTGTCGGATCGAAGCTAGGCTTAGCGCCGGTAGCGCAAAGCAGCACTGTACAGTCACCTATGAGCTCAGCAAGAGATGCTGCATTTAATACATCACCTGTCACCAATTCCGCCTCTGGAGGCAGAATTTCCCTAGCTGTCTCTAAATTCCGAACTAAAGCACGGACAGGAATATTGCGCTTTACGAGTTCTTCAACAATCCGACGGCCAGTTTGACCAGTTGCCCCTGCTACAAATGCTTTCATAAAAACTCCGTTGGAAACCCTGCGGCATTAAACCCAGGGAGGAAAAAGGTTGCAGACTTTAGCCTACCTTGAATATCAAGCTCAAGCCCCCTGTCTAAAGACTGGGGTTGCTTACAATCTCGCGTTATGCTGAGTTAAGATCAAATTTTTCTTGCTGCTAAGCACAACTTTCACCACTATCAATTCTAGGGATTAAATCCTCAACTGGTATCCTTAAGCCGAGAAAACCGCATCTATTACAGGAGAGCATATCATGCAGCAGGATTCCTCTGAATATCAAGCTGTTCAAGCTTCTGAAGAACTTTGGAACGAACCATCTAACACCCCACAACCGGAAGTTACAGAGGTATCGGCAGAAACTGAACAGACTTGGTTTCACAGCCATTTTGAAGACAGTATGGAGATGTATGCCGATGCTCAGACGGTAGCTAAACATTTTGATAACCACCATACTTGGTTCATCCCCTGTGCTCATCCGATGAAAGCTGAACCCCTTGGGGAGAATGGCTACGATATGTTAATTGGGCGTTTTGGCGCTTTTGGGTATATCGTAGAAGCGCGGATTGGTTTGGAGTTGTTACCCCCTGATGAGCAAGGATTTTACCGCATTCGGACTATTCCTATACCTGATTATACTGCCCCTGGATATGATGTTGATTTTTGCTCAGTTATGGAGTTAGTAGAAGTACCGACAGAAGAATTTTCTGCACAGTTAAACGCCTCTGATCTTGCTCAGTTACCGCCAGCAATTACCAGTGTTAAATGGCAGCTAGATTTAGCAGTGGGGCTATATTTCCCCAAGTTTATTCGCGGTAAATCTAGTGCTTTGATTCAGAAGACGGGGGAGGGTGTTTTAGACAAAATTGTAGGTCAAGTTAATCGGCGATTAACTTACAAAACTCAGCAAGTTTTCCACGATTCATTAGGGATACCGTTTCCGAAAAAGCTTCATAAAAAATAATATTACGGGCCGAATAGAAATCGCAGCTACACAGACAAAACCCGCCTGCGCGGGTTAAAATTATGTAGTCCGCGTAGGCGGACTTCGTTTGTGTAGATGCGATTTCAATCGCCCAAGTAACATTAGCAAAATCAACCAAGAGTCAGAGAGTGTTATGAGTTCAAAGGTCTGCATTGTAACAACTGTCAAAGACCCCGGAAATATTCTTGAATCTTTTATTCGCTACCATTTGAAAATAGGAATAGCCCACATATTTATCTTTTTTGATAACCCAGAAGATGAGTCAATAAAAATTGCTCAAAGATTCTCTAATATTAGTGCAATTCCTTGCGATGAAAGCTTGAAATTTCAGCAAAAGGGAAATACTCTTTACAACAATATGGCTCAGCACGTCACTAGCGAAGTGATGGCTAGACAGATTTTAAATGCTGAAACTGCCATCAAATTAGCCTGGGAAATGCAGATGGATTGGATTATCCATATTGACTGCGATGAACTCTTTTACACCCAAGAGTCAATCTCCGATCATTTTGATTTTATTCCCTACAGTATAGGTCAAGTTCTCTATCGAAATTTTGAAGGTGTGCCAGAGAAATTGGCAATAGATGATTACTTTAAAGAGGTGACGCTGTTTAAAAAACATGGGCATTTAATGCCTTATCCTTTACCTGATGACTACAATAAGTTTTTTAGGAGAGAAGAGTATTTTATTGGCTATGGAAATGGTAAGGCGGCGGCGCGAGTTTTGCCCGGTGTTTTGCCAAGTGGAGTTCACGAATTTACTACAGTTGAAAAGCATCCAGAAACGGCTCAGTGTACGAGTTGTCCGCTGATACTTCATTATATCAGTTGCGGATTTGGATTTTATTATCGCAAGTATCAGCAGTTAGGTAATTTTTCAGATTATTGGTTTGGCGAGACTAAAATTCCTGTTACGTTTCATACTAAGTCTAGAGATATTTTCTGTTCTGGTGACATTGATAAACTAGCAGATTTTTATCGCGAACAGGTTGTATTTGAAAATCAGGAGGAGACTGATTATTTAATTGAGAAAGGCATTCTTGCTCGAATTTGGAAACCTGCATCGCTGCTTTCTCCTCTAATAATTTAGAATTGTTAGTTGTTTGTTCTTGGTTGTTGGTTGTTAGTTGGTTGTCATTGCGAGCGTAGCGAAGCAATCGCAATAGATTGAGGAAGCAATCGCAATAGATTGATATTGCCTTGAGGTTACTAAAGGCAGAACTTATGAATTGTAACTTTGTGGCAAGGTTTTGGGATTGCTTCACTGCGTTCGCAATGACAACTAACAACTAACAACTAACAACTAACAACTAACAACTAACAAATTACTACATTTTGCTAATAATTCGCAGGACGATTTCTACTCCCGTGACTGCTTGCCAAGCAAATAGTCCTAAAAGAATGACATTGAGAGTAATATGACTGTATCTTGCCCAATCATTTCCTTTCTGCATATAGGGAGATAAGGCGGCAGATGTGGCAATTATTCCTGTCATACCTAAGCCTGCTAAGAGGTGTGCGCCAACAAATAGTTTGCCGTTGTTGATGTAGGTGACACCCATGCCAATGAGGGTATTGATTACCATTATGGCTAGAAGTATAGAGCCGATTTGGTAGTGTTTGATGTTAAACTTACCTTTAATCAGCTCTTTTTTGACTTCGCCTTCGCTTGCTCTGGTACGCCGGATTTGGATGCCGAGGTAAAGGGCGTAAAATGCGATCGCAAACAATACCCACATTAAAGCAGGGTGGATGAATTGGCTCCAAATTTTAACCGATTCAGGAATTACAAGATTCATAGCGTTCTCAGGATGGGCAAAAAACTTTATAAAACTTAGCATACCATTTAGACAGTCTCATGTGATGGTACAAACAGATGGGATGAGGCGGAATTATGGGGTCTACCAAACACGACGGTTTACTAATCCAGGCAGCTAAAAGCGGCAACATCATTAATGCACAAGCCTTACTCGCTAAGGGTGTCAGTGCCAATGCCCAGGATCGAGATGGTACTACGGCTTTGATGTTTGCAGCGCAGAAAGGGTATACGGAAATTGTGCGACTTCTACTTGATAAAGGTGCTGATGTCAACTTTGCCAGAAGACAATTTGGCATCACTGCTTTGATGTTGGCGGCGGCTCACAAACAGGTTGATGCTGTGCGGCTGTTGATAAGTAGGGGGGCGGATGTCAATGCCCAAAATGATGATGGCAGCACTGCATTGATGGCGGCATCTTTGAAGGGGGATATCTCTATTGTGCAACTTCTACTGGATGCGGGGGCTGATGTCAATGTTGAAGATAAAGATGGAGATACTGCTTTAAAAATAGCAGTTTTACAAGGTGAAAAGACTGTTGTAAAAGCTTTACTAGATGCTAAAGCTAATGTTGATAATTCTACCGTATTATTAGCAGGCAGTCAAGGTCATGCTGAAATTATCGGAATTTTGCTTAATTATGGATTAGATGCAAATTTCAAAAATCGGGAGGGGAAAACACCTTTAATTTTAGGTGCTAAATCTGGGAGTTTAGCAATTGTAGAAGTATTATTGGCGGGTGGTGCTGATGTTAATTTTCAGGATCGAGATGGTGAAACTGCTTTAACTTTGGCTGCTGATTTCGGTCATGTTGATGTGGTAAAAGCTTTGCTGAATGCACGCGCGGAGGTAAATGCTAAAAATGGGGATGGTGGTACGGCTTTGATGGCAGCGGCGGCGGGAGGAAATGTGGAGATTGCAACTCTTTTACTTGATGCTGGTGCCGATATTAATGCTAAAGATAACGATGATGAAACTGCTTTAAATTTTGCTGTTGTCGAAGGTAATACCGAGGTAGTAGAATTGCTTTTGAACCGAGGCGCTAATTTCCAAGTAAGAAATAAGCTAGGTGATACGCCTTTGCTAGTGGCAACTTTTCACGGTTACACTTCAATTGTAGCAGCTTTGCTGCGAAAGGTTGAACCGCAGAATAGTTCCTATTTCTTAAATGCAAAAAACTTTGAGGAAACAGCTTTAACTTTGGCAGCATTTCACGGGCACGCGGAAGTAGTAAAACTTTTGGTGAACGCTGGTGCTGATGTTAATGTAGTTGCTGACAAAGGTAAGACAGGTTTAATGAAAGCAGCAGATCGCGGCAATATTTCTATGGTACAACTGTTACTAGAAAATGGTGCTAATGTCAATTTAAAAGATGATGCAGATGCCACAGCTTTAATGTGGGCCGCCCATCGGGGTTATGCCGATATTGTACAAATTTTACTTGAAGCAGGAGCGGATTTAAACCAGAAAAATAAGGGCGGTTATACCGCTTTAATGCTAGCGGAATATAACAATTACGCGGATGCAGTAAAACTGCTGAAAAAGACAGGCGCTGGCGAGTAAACTTTAACAGGACTTACGCAAAATCATAGTGGGGCCGCCTTCTAGGTGTTAAAGAAACGGCCTATAAGGCGGCGTTACTGCACAAGTGTCCGTAAGTTCTGTATTCGATCGATTTTAAATTTTAACTAGCTTGTCGTACCCAGCCATTGATGGTAAAGCGGCTGTCTGCAAAAGCTTTTGAAGGACAATTTACTTGCAATACTTCGTGCATATAGCGGCTGAGGAAGAAGACGATGCTGTTATTTCGGGGTTCTACAGTTCTGAAAGTATCGGCAGCAACGTAATAGTTATTTTCAACTTTGCTGTCGTAAAGCCGTAATTCACCGCCCGTAAAACCCTTGGGTTCTCGATTAAAATAGTAAACGTAAGTGAAGAATCGGCTAGATGTGTCTGGAGAGCCGTTATCGTTGTGCATTTTGTAAAAGTTCGCGTTGTTGTGCATGGTTAGCTGAGATTCAATATCGCCGATAGGAAATGAGGGAATATTTAATTTACGGAGGACATCTGGCAGAATTGCTTTAATGCGATTGACGATGAGTTCTGAGAATTCAGGGAATGAATGGAGTACCATTGAACGACGGTAATCTTCAGCATTAGTTGATGTGCTGGTAGGAACAAATTCTGCTTCTTTATCGAGGACATATTGCAGTAGTTGTTTGTTTTCTGCGGCTGTCAAGAAGTTTTCAATTTGAGCATAGCGAGATGTTAGATCGTGAACGGTGGAAATAGGAGTGGGAGGGGGGGAGGGAATTTCTATAATAGGTTTGTGTTCCTGTTGTTGCTGCAAGTAAATCGGGGGTTCTGTGACTAAGCCAACTAACTGTTCGCTAGGAAAACATAGAGCGGAACGACCATCATCTATGGGGATTTGGAATAAGGTGGAAAAAGCAGGTGTTTGCTGAGATTTAGCCATCAAAGCTTTGATGAGGCCGTGCAGTAAGGGTGCGTCAGATTTGAGATTGACTGTACACTGATGTCCTCCGGTTAAGAGAATTTTGACTTTAACATCTTTGCTTTGAAGTTGCTGGGTTGTTGATACCATAATAGTAAGGAAGAAGGAAGAAGGAAGAAGGAAGATGGAAGATGGAAGAAGGAAGAAGGAAGAAGGAAGAAATTACCAGCGAATTCTGTAGCAGTTAACGGTTAACAGTTAACTGTTAACCGTTAACTGTTAACATTAATGCAAAAAGTGGCGAACGTCGGTGAAAACCATTACCAGTCCGAGTTCGTTGGCGGCGTTGATGGAATCTTGGTCGCGCATACTACCTCCTGGTTGTGCGATCGCAACTATTCCAGCAGCAGCAGCAGTTCGCACTGAGTCGTCAAAGGGGAAGAAACCGTCACTGGCTAAAAATGCACCCTTGGCTTTCAAAGCGGCTTGTTCTAAGGCAATTTTAACCGATCCTACACGATTCATTTGTCCTGCACCAATACCTAATGTAGCGCGATCGCGCGTCACGACAATAGCATTAGATTTAACGTGCTTGGCAACTTTCCACGCAAATAACAGTTCTTCTAACTGTTCCGGTGTGGGTTGCTTCTCAGTGACAACGCGCCATTGGCTAGCATCTTCTATGGCATTATCTGAGTCTTGTACGAGCAAACCACCTGCTATTACTTTAACAGTTTGGGGCGGCCCCTGAATCAAATCTGGTAAAATCAAAACCCGCACTTTTGACTTACCTTTGAGGATTTCTTGAGCTGCTGGTTCGCAAGCAGGCGCTACCACGCATTCTAAGAATGTTTGAGTTAATGCTTTAGCCGTAGCCGCATCAATGGGACGATTTAAAGCTACAATCCCGCCAAAAGCTGAAATTGAGTCAGCATCGAAAGCTTTTTGATAAGCTTCTGAGAGGCTATTGCCGATAGCAGCGCCGCAAGGATTGGTATGTTTAAGAATTGCCGCCGCTGGAGTATCAGGAAACTCTACAATTAACCTACGAGCTGCCTCTAAATCCACTAAATTATTGTAGCTTAATTCTTTGCCTTGAAGTATTGTACTGGTCGTCCAACCAGTAGGGTTTCCTCCGCTTTGATACCAAGCAGCCGCTTGATGGGGATTTTCGCCGTAGCGGAGCGATTGTAACTGGGTTCCAGCAATTGTAAACTGTTGTACGAGAGACGATCGATCGGCTTCTGGAGAGGATTGATTTGTGAGATAAGATGCGATCGCGCGATCGTAATTTGCAGTATGATTAAAGGCTGCAATTGCACATTTTTGCCGGAAATCTAAGGAAGCCTCTCCTCCGCGCTCCCGCAATTCTTGCAAATAAATAGGATACTGCTCTGGATTGCATAAAACGGTCAAATGAGGGTAATTTTTAGCTGAGGCTCGCAGCATCGCCGGCCCCCCAATATCAATCTGCTCAATTGCCTCAGATAAAGTTACTTCTGACTTAGCAATTGTTTGCTCGAAAGGATACAGATTAACTACGACTAAATCAATGGGACGAATATTATTTTCAGTCAAATCTGCTAGATCCTGGGGGACATCTCGACGCGCTAAAATGCCGCCGTGAATGCGAGGATGTAGCGTTTTGACTCGTCCTCCCAAAATTTCTGGAGAACCCGTGTAGTCGGCAACTTTTGTGACTGGCAACCCAGCATCTTTTAGAGCTTTTGCTGTCCCGCCACTACTAATGATATCAAAGCCAAATTCTTCTACCAGAGTGCGAGCTAAGTCAATTAGCCCGGTTTTATCAGATGTACTCAGCAGTGCCAGACGCGTCATTGTTTCAAATCCCGATCGCAAAGATACAAGTTATATTTTAAGCAGAGATTGCCTTCATGAATGGCTAGCTGCATTATAGGTGCTGTGTTTCATAACACATATTTATAAAAAATATGTTTATGATAACTTGAACTAGGACACTCACTTTCATTGAAATAGTATCACTAGCCTTAGCCTTACTTAAGTAAGCTACGAAAAGAATTTATTATTTGATACCCAAAATCAAGGTTTAATAAAAACTTAATCTTTCAGAAATAATTATATGCTAGTATAGGTGCTAATCTCCATTCTCCAAGTTAAAGGAAGCTAATCAGCTCATGATTTTTGGATCGTAAAAATTGTAATCGATTTTATTAGGAGTTTTTAATATGTTTGTTCCTGATAGCAACTCAGAAAGTAATGTTAGCAATATCAACGGTTTAAAGCAAGGGGCAGGTAAAAAGCTTAGTAATGAAGCAATTAGTGAAGAGTCGGTCGATACTTTCTGTAAGGATATCTCAGAAAGTCCCCTACCACTTTCTTATATTTCCCATCAGCGCGAATTGCACCAGATGCAATTAGCAATCGAAAAGCTAAAGCGCGATCTGAAAGCTAGTGAAGCCCGCTTTCACAATGTAATTGCTAAAAATGCCGACAGCATCGTTATTGTTAACAAAAAAGGGATGGTATGTTTTGTCAACCCATCAGCCGAATATCTTTTCAACTGCAAGGATGAGGATCTGTTAGGGAAAGATTTTTTTGGTTCTTTGATAGTAGAAGGTTCTGCCTGCGATCTGGAGATGAATACAGATATTATTCATCAAGTTCGACAGAGAGATGCAGCAGGCATCCGGGTGGTACAAACAGAAGTAGAAGCGATCTGCAAGGACAAAGAAAATACAGTAGTAGAAATGCGGGTAGTGGAGACGGAATGGGAAGGAGAAATGGCTTATTTGGCCACACTACGCAACATTACCGATCGCAAACGCACAGAGGAAATGCTGTGGCTTTACAGTCGTGCGATGGCAGCAGCTAGCACTGGAATTGTGATTGCCGACGCGACAACCCCCAACCTAGCTAATATTTATTGTAATCCTGCTTTTGCAAAAATGACTGGGTATTCACACGAGGAAATTATCGGGCATAACTGTAGATTATTGCAGGGAAATGATACCGATCCTGAAGCGATAAATCAAATCCGCGAGGCTTTACATAATCAGACTGAATGCACGGTGGTTTTAAAGAATTATCGCAAAGACGGGACAACTTTTTGGAATCAATTAGCGATTTCTCCGGTGCGCGATCGCAAGGGCAAATTAACTCATTTCATCGGCATACAGATGGATGTAACCAAACATAAAGAAGCAGAAGAAGCCTTGCAGATTTCCGAAGCACGTAGTAGAGAACAAGCGGCAAAATTAGAATTAGCTCTTAAGCAACTACAACAAACTCATTCCCAACTCGTACAGAGTGAAAAAATGTCCAGTTTGGGATTGCTAGTTGCAGGAGTTGCTCACGAAATTAACAACCCGGTTAGCTTCATTAATGGCAATCTCAATCACCTAGATAATTACACTCAAGAATTGCTGGATTTGGTCAAGCTTTATCAGCAGCACTATCCTCATCCTGTCGAGGAAATTCAAAAGCGAATGGAGGAAATAGAACTTGACTTTCTAATGGAAGATTTAACTCAAATACTATCTTCAATGAATGTAGGAGTTGACCGCATTTGCCAGATTGTTGCGTCGCTGCGGAATTTCTCGCGACACGACGAATCGGAGATCAAAGCTGTTAACCTTCACGAAGGAATTGACAGCACTTTACTAATTCTTAATCACCGTATGAAAGCTACGGGAAGCACTCAGGCGATTCAGATTGTCAAAGAGTACGGAGACTTGCCTGCTGTGGAATGTTATGCAGCGCCGATTAATCAAGTATTTATGAATATTCTCGGCAATGCAATTGATGCTTTAGAGGATAGTAATAGAGGGCGCAGTCCCCAAGAAATTCGCGACAATCCTAGTAAGATTAAGATTAGCAGCTCTGTGGTAGATGCGGATTATGTACAAATCAAAATTGGCGACAATGGGCCAGGGATGAAAGAAGAGGTAAAGCAACGGATATTTGACACTTTTTTTACGACCAAACCAGTAGGTAAAGGTACGGGAATGGGTTTGTCAATCAGCTATCAAATTGTTGCTGAAAGACATAGAGGCGAACTTAATTGTGTTTCCGAAATTGGTCAAGGTACGGAGTTTATTATTAAGCTTCCAATTTGGCATTAGCGTAGACAATGACCTCTTTAATAATTAAAATTTACATTGCTAGAGGGTACAAATCAAATACAATGTCTACTTAAAGTCTGGCGAATAGAATTCGCGGCTACACAAACGAAGTCCGCCTACCCGGACTAATAAGAATTCAACCCGCGTAGGCGGGTTTTGTTTGTATAGACGCGGTTTCAACCGCCCAGTTTAAGCACCCCACCCCACGATTAAAACAAGTCTACTCCCTCCAATTTCTTCACACTTTCAACCTTAGCATTTGCCGCTTCCCCGCAAGTACGAGGCGTAGGAAACATCTTCCCCGGATTTGCCAAACCTTGCGAATTAAATACCTGACGCACCCACTGCATTGTCTCCAAATCTACCTCATTAAACATCTCCGGCATATAACACTTCTTATCAGCGCCAATGCCGTGTTCTCCCGAAAGACTTCCCCCCACTTTCACGCAAAGTTTCAGAATTTCACCGCCCAATTCTTCGACCTTTTCTAACGCCCCTTCAATAGCATTATCATAAAGAATTAATGGGTGAAGATTTCCATCTCCCGCGTGAAATACATTAGCAATGCGATAGCCAAATTTCTCGCTTAGTAACTCAATCTCTTTCAAGACATAAGCCATTTGGGTGCGGGGAATTACGCCGTCTTGCACGTAATAATCAGGACTTAAATGGCCCGCAGCGGCAAAAGCGGCTTTTCGTCCTTTCCAAATTTTTAACCTCGTTTCCAAGTCATTTGCGCTAGTGATGTTCCGCGCTCCATTTTTCAGACAAATCTCAGCAATCCTTTGTTTATTCGCTGCTACTTCTACCTCTAAACCATCTACTTCTACTAATAGAATAGAAGCAGCATCGCGGGGATAACAGCCAGTGGCGACAACATCTTCTACAGCATTAATGCTGATGTTATCCATGATTTCCATACCGCCGGGAATAATCCCAGCACTGATAATATCTGAAACCGATGCTCCTGCTGCTTCCATGCTGGTAAAATCTGCTAGGAGAACGCAAATTGATTCTGGTGTTTTAAGAATTCTCAAAGTAACTTCGGTGGCAATTCCGAGAGTACCTTCGGAACCCACAAATATACCTGTTAAATCATAACCGGGCATCTCTGGTATTTGTCCGCCGACATCAACGATTGAACCATCAGGTAAGACTAATTTTAAGCCTAAAACGTGATTAACTGTCACTCCGTATTTCAAACAGTGAACGCCTCCAGAATTTTCGGCAACATTACCACCAATTGAGCAGATAATTTGACTGGAAGGATCGGGGGCGTAATAGAAACCAGCACCGCTTACTGCTTGCGTTACCCAGTTATTAATTACTCCTGGTTGTACGACGACTAGCTGATTTTCTAAGTCTATTTTCAGGATTTTTCGCATTAAGGCGGTGACAATTAATACGCAGTTTTCGACGGGTAAAGCGCCGCCAGAAAGACCGGTTCCCGCGCCTCTAGCTACCCAGGGGATGGAGTGGCGATCGCATATTTTTACCGCTGCTGCTACTTCCTCTGTAGTTTTCGGTAATACAACTAGCGCGGGTCGTTGGCGGTAGCTGGTGAGTCCGTCACATTCGTAGACTAGCAATTCTTCGCGACGCTGGACTACGCCGTTTTTGCCGAGTACGGTTTCAAATTCTTTGACGATCGGTTTCCAGTTGCGTTCAGTTTCGAGGGCGATCATTGGTGGGTAAATTTAAGTAGGTTTGTGGGGGCTCAGAAACCGGGTTTCTTACCCAATTCTTCGTGATGGTGCAATAATTCTCGCAGAAACCCGGTTTCTCAGACTACCAATTAATCCAAATTGATATTATTCTTGAATTTCACTTGTTGGCTGGTTTACTTCGTCGTCTTCAATTTCAAAATTAATTCGCTCGTAAATTTCCTTCAATGGCATTTGAAATTCTACGGATTCTAGGGTTAATACAGATTCTTCTGAATCATATTCTGTTAATTCCCATTTGCTATTAGAATTTTTAGCAAATTGTTCTACGTGATAGCTATATTGGTCTATTAAAATGTATTCTCGAAATTCAGGTATTGAGCGATAGGCGAGAAATTTACCACCTCGGTCATAGTCTTTGGTTGAATTGGATAAAACCTCGACGATTACCATAGGATTTGTCACAATTGTTTTGTTATTTTCTTGATAGACTGGTTCTCCTTGAATCACCATGATATCGGGATAGACGTAGCGGCGAGTTAGGGGTATCCACAGGCGCACATCATTGATAAATATCTCGTAATTTTGACTATTTACAGTCAAGGGAAATTTTTTGTAAAAGTTCCCCGCGAGTTTGTTGTGGTTGGTTGTTCCGCCTGGCATTGGTACGATCTCCCCATCATGGTATTCACTTTTGTCGAGCGCGGCTTCTTCTAAAGCTAGATATTCCTCTGGCGTGTAGTAGCGTTTCTCAGTCTGTGGCTTGTTTTCGATGGTTGGTCTTTCTTGGGTTTGCATTGTGAGTTCCTTCTGCTCTGAAGTGATTTTATGATAACATTTAATCAGTTTGAAGAACAGAAACCGGGTTTCTTACCTAAATCTTCGGTAGGATGCTTAAATTATCGCAGAAACCCGATTTCTTAACCACCAGAACTACTAGGCGAACTATTAAGGACAAAAACTACTCCGGTCATAATTAAAGCTACACCTACCAATCGCAATGGTGGCAAAGGCTCATTAAATATAATTTTACCGCCCAAAACTACACAAATGTAACTAATTGAGAGTAAAGGCGAGACGATGCTAATGTTGGCGCGAGATAGCACGACAATAAAACCAAAAGCACCCAATCCATATAAAATTAAACCAACCCAGATTAAAGGCTGACTTGCCATTGCTATGGCTTTTTCCACTAAATTCGCTGCACCAATCGGCCCCAAAATATTAGCTGCACCTTTAAGGCTAAATTGACCCAGAACACCGCAAAGGATAGCAGCAAGCAAAACTAGAAAAACGCTTCGAGTCATTAGTAAAGTAACCTATAGTATACTGTCATAATAGTTCAAAAAACTTTCACCCAACAGCCGCACTCAATATTTCTATACTTTCTCGATCCCTGACCTTTTAAACTTACAGGCAGTTAAAATAAATATTGCCCAGACTGGGTAAAATTATAACAAAAACATGGTAGAACACGCAAACGCAAGCGAGGAATACTCTCTGGAATTATCCATACTAATGCCCTGCTTGAATGAGGCGGAAACTTTAGAAGCCTGTATCAAGAAAGCACAGCGGTCATTGCGGGAACTCAATATTGTTGGTGAAGCGATCGTAGCAGACAACGGTAGCACTGATGGTTCCCAGGCGATCGCAACTCGTCTGGGAGCCAGAGTAATTCCCGTTGCAGCCAAAGGATATGGCAGCGCTCTCATGGGCGGGATCGTAGCCGCACGCGGAACTTATATCATTATGGGTGACGCTGACGATAGCTACGACTTCTCCAACCTTGGCCCTTTTGTGAAAAAATTGCGAGAGGGCTACGACTTGGTAATGGGAAACCGCTTCCAAGGTGGCGTGAAACCGGGAGCAATGCCAAAATTACACAGATATTTAGGGAATCCCGTGCTGACGTGGGTGGGGCGGCTGTTATTCGCAAGTCCTTGCGGTGACTTTCACTGCGGGCTACGCGGCTTCAGGAGAGATGCAATCTTGCAACTGGATTTACAAACAACGGGGATGGAATTTGCCAGTGAAATGATTGTTAAAGCCTCTCTCAACCAACTGCGAATCGCGGAAGTCCCCACCACCTTGTCCCCAGATGGCCGCAGTCGCCCGCCCCACTTGCGAACTTGGCGAGACGGGTGGCGACACTTGCGATTTTTGCTACTCTACAGCCCTCGGTGGTTGTTTCTGTATCCCGGTTTGTTGTTAATATTTGTGGGTTTAGCGGTGGGAGTGTGGCTGTTACCTGCTACGAGATTAGTGGGGCGTGTCAGCTTTGACGTACACACTCTGCTTTATGCCGCGATCGCGATTATTGTCGGCTTTCAAGCTGTTAGTTTCGCTTTATTTACCAAAGTCTTCGCTATCAGCGAGAAGTTGCTACCTGAAGATCCGCAAATTAAGAAACTATTGCGCTACATCAGTCTGGAAGTGGGATTGATAGTAGGAAGCCTACTAATGTTGATAGGAATAACCGGCTCGATCTTATCCTTTACCATTTGGGGTGAGACTTCCTTTGGCCCTTTAGACCCTTCCAAAACTTTACGCTTGGTAATTCCCTCGATCGCTTGTCTGACTGTAGGTTTGCAGGTAATTTTCTCTAGCTTTTTTCTGAGCGTATTGGGGTTGAAACGGCGGTGAGCATTGCGAGGCTGCTATTGCGTGCGCTCTATCGATCGCGATCGCATCCAATTAACAGATGCTTTGATTATCGATCGCCTCAGTAAGTAAATCCACCTAATTAAACCTATAACAGAAAGCTGGCTGGATCGGTCTTTTGCCCTCTTCCTTCTTCCTTCTTCCTTCTTCCTTCTTCCTTCTTCCTTTGAGAGTGTCAAAATAATATATAGTCTGGATAGTGCATTGCACAGCTAGTAATGGTTTCCCCAATTGGGATAAACTTACATAGAACTGGAAGATTAAGGAAAAACTAGGATATGGAAAGCGTTGCTTACATTTTGATTTTGTCTTTGGCGATCGGTGTACTCTTTTTTGCGATCGCCTTTCGCCAACCCCCTCGGATTGGTAAGTAACTAGCTCCCTCCGAGCTTTTACTATCCAACAGTTCTCAGCCCTCACTGCTGAGCAATATATACAAGTCCCGCAATTCATCTCGCTCAACCTGGGGCCGAGATGAATTGCCATCTATTTTAGAAACCTGTAAAAATCAGTAGTTATGCGTTGTCCCTTATGCCACGATCCAAACAGTCGCGATCGGCCGAATCCGGTAAAAGCATTCGCCGCCGCCGCGAATGCTTGAACTGTCAACACCGATTTACGAGTTATGAACGCATAGAATTTGTGCCGATAACAGTAATTAAACGCGATGGCAAACGCGAGTCCTTTGATAAATCTAAATTGCTGCGCGGTATAATTCGTGCTTGTGAAAAAACAGGTATTACCGCAGCAGAAGTAGAAAAAATTGCCGATGAAATCGAATCAGAACTGCAAGGGCGATCGCTCCGAGAAGTAGCAAGTTCAGATATTGGTGAATTAGTTCTCAAACAGTTACGACGTTTGAGTGAAGTTGCTTACGTGCGATTTGCCTCAGTTTACCGCCAATTTCAAGGCATCCGAGATTTTGTCGAAGCCCTCGATCGCCTGCAAAGCGACCACGACACTAATCTAGAAATAGAAACCGATCCCAATGCGATCGCCACTTGCGAGTTACCTCCCTCAGAGTCCAGAGAGCTAGAAATTCAGCCATCCTGCGCGACACCCAACTAAACTCGCCACAAATAGTTTTAAACGGGCATAGTTAGGCTATAATAAACTATCTTACCGCCCCATGATTATAATTAACACTCCTAACCTGAAGTTTTGAGTAATAATAATGGTAGCGGGTGTGGGGTTGCACCCGGTAATGGTTGGCTAGCGCTAACTTTTACAAAAGATTGATAGAAAAGCTAAAAGCTTATTACCTAAAATCTACAGCATCCATCCACAGGAACAAAAAACTAAGGAGAGAAATCCCAGGAAACTATTCGCATGGTCAATCAGAAAACAGCAGTCAAAGAAGTGGGCTTTACTCACGAAGATTTTGCAGCCCTATTAGATAAATATGACTATCACTTCAGCCCTGGCGATATAGTAGCAGGTACGGTGTTCAGTATAGAACCCAGAGGAGCCCTGATTGATATCGGCGCTAAAACCGCCGCTTACATTCCCATTCAGGAAATGTCAATCAATCGGGTAGAAGCTCCAGAAGAGGTATTGCAGTCGAACGAAACCAGAGAATTTTTCATCCTCACCGATGAAAATGAAGACGGTCAACTCACACTGTCAATTCGGCGCATAGAATATATGCGAGCCTGGGAAAGAGTAAGGCAACTCCAAGCAGAAGATGCAACAGTGCGATCGCAAGTTTTTGCAACCAATCGCGGCGGTGCATTAGTAAGAATTGAAGGGTTGCGCGGTTTCATCCCCGGTTCTCACATCAGCACCCGCAAACCCAAGGAAGAATTAGTCGCAGAAGAACTGCCATTAAAATTCCTAGAAGTAGATGAAGACCGTAATCGCCTCGTTTTGAGCCACCGCCGAGCGCTAGTAGAGCGGAAGATGAATCGCCTCGAAGTTGGCGAAGTCGTCATCGGTACAGTTCGCGGAATCAAACCTTACGGTGCATTCATCGACATCGGCGGTGTCAGCGGTTTGCTACACATCTCCGAAATTTCCCACGACCACATCGATACGCCTCATAGCGTGTTCAATGTCAATGATGAAGTGAAAGTCATGATCATTGACTTAGACGCAGAACGGGGTCGGATTTCCCTCTCCACGAAGCAGTTAGAGCCTGAACCAGGAGCAATGGTCAAAAATCGCGACCTGGTTTATGAAAAAGCTGAGGAAATGGCCGCTAAATTCCGCGAGAAAATGTTAGCTCAAAAGCAAGCAAAAGCTGCTATTGAGATTCCCGTAGAAGTCCCAGCCGCGACTGATGAACTAGACGACATTCCAGACGATATTCCCTCAGCAACTGAGGAAATAGACGATATTCCGCCAGCGATGGAGGAGATAGCCGCAGAAATTCCAGCCGCAACTGAAGAGATAGTGGCGGAGATTCCAGAGGAAGAAATTCCCCCAGCAACGGAAGATTAATATCCCAATCTTTCTTATAAAAAGAGGGAAATACCCTCTTTTTTTGTAACTATTTCCATAAATTGTTAACTGTTAACTGTTAACTTTTAACTGTTAACAGCCAATAGCTAATATTGTCTCCGGCAAATTACTTACGCTCTGTCATTGTGAGTAAAGCGAACAGGAATTACGCAAAAAATCCGTAACGCCGCCTTCTAGGCGGTATCTTTACCGCCTAGAAGGCGGCGTTACGTAAAACAACTAACAACCAACAACCAACAACTAACAAAACATAGGAGTTTACTAAATTGGTAAATATTAAGTGTCGGGGAATTACTTTTCCCAATATCCAAGCCATCATTTTTGATAAAGACGGTACGCTCGAAGATTCGCAGGAATTTTTGAGAAATCTGGGGTTAAAACGATCGCGCCTCGCAGACGCGCAAATTCCCGGTATTGGCGAACCCTTACTGATGGCCTTCGGCATCAACGGCGATAAAATCGACCCCACAGGCTTAATGGCGGTCGGCAGTCGGCGAGAAAATGAAATAGTAGCTGCTGGCTACATTGCCGAAACCGGCCGCAGTTGGTTAGAATCTTTAACCATTGCTCATCGTGCCTTTGATGAAGCCGACCAAATGTTAAAAAATACAGCACCTTCGCCTTTATTTGTCGGCAGTTTGGAAGTCCTAAAATATCTTTCCGAAGCGGGTTTAAAACAGGGAATTCTTTCAGCAGCCACCACTGAAACAGTAATAGCATTTGTGGAACGCCATCAACTCGGCGATTACATTCAGCTAAAAATGGGGGTGGATTCAGCTAACCTTAATAAACCCGATCCGGCGTTATTTCTGCAAGCTTGCGAGAAACTCGGCGTAGAACCCGCAGCAACTTTGATGGTGGGAGATTCCGGCGGCGATATTGAGATGGGTAAAAATGCAGGCGCAGCGGGTTGTATTGGGATTTGTTGGGGGAAAGCGAAGGCTAGCCATTTGGAAAAAGCGGATGTCGCGATCGCATCTCTGGATGAAATTAAAATTGTCGATCTGTAGATACGGCTTGAGACAGTATCTTTACTATCCGCCAGTCCTCCATTTGCGAACTCGCCGCGATCGTTTTAATTAGCACTCTTACTGCTAGAGTGCTAACGCTATCGCCCGATTCTCCGAAGGTAAACTCGCCAATATTTAGCACGCTGTAAATTGCCTGAAACCCTTGACACATAAGGCTTAAGCTCCTGTCATAAAAATTTTTATTACAGATTGAACAGGGCTAATGTAAGCGATGTAACAATTATACTAGCTCAAATTTGCTATTAATAAAGTAAGCGAGTTAAAAATTACGCTCTTTCAATTTTAATACTTTTGGAGGATGGCATGAACTACACATTTGAAATATTGGGTGTCTCTCCGATTTTATCCTTCTTTAATCAACAGCAAAAAATCCTAGCGGAATCTCCCAGCACTGGTGTAGAATACTTGGCAAACCGTAAATGTACCCTAGATGCCTTTGTGCAATCAGTAGAAACAGTTTCTCCTACTCGCGGCTGGGATGGCGATCGAGTAGTAGAAGCAGTGATTAGCTTCTGGATGGAAAACTCAGAAAGCATCCACTATTGGAAGTGTAGATTACAGGATGCCGGCAGCGAAAACCTATTAGTGGCACGAGTTGCTGATATCAAGTCTTTGCAGGCCACCTTTGAATCTCTCTTAGGAAAATAGGAATATTGGTAATGGGTAATTGGTAATGGGTAATTGGTAATTGGTAATTGGTAATTGGTAATTGAATCTTGGCCTAGAAACCGGGTTTTTGAGAGAATCTGTGGGTAACAACGAAGTATTTTCGTAAAAAACCCGGTTTCTTTGGTTAGGTGCGTAAGTCCTGTTAGTAAAAAAACCGGTTTCTTCGATCGCAGTAGTAAGTCCCATCCTAATTGCACCACCAACACCCAACTATGCAACTATGGGGAGAGGCATTAGGTTAAGGGAGATTGCTCTCGGCCTAACGGGTAGGCTACGCCAACGTTGCACTCGCAATGACAGATAATATATTATGTTCATCTACACTTAGCAATTAGCAATTAGCAATTAGCAATTACCAATTAGCAATTACCAATTACCAATTAGCAATTACCAATTACCAATTACCAATTACCAATTACCAAATATTATGTCCCGTTCTAAAGCCCTGCAATATTATATTTTCAGTCGTTTAATGCTGGCACCATTGATGCTGTGGACTATTACCACAGTAGTATTTTTACTGCTGCGAGCTACCCCCGGCGACCCAGTAGATGCAATTTTGGGGCCGCGAGCTCCGGCCAGCGTGAAAGAAGCTTTGCGATCGCAACTTGGTTTAGGCGACCCCCTGTGGCAACAATACCTCAACTACATGAAAGACTTACTAAGTTTTAACTTAGGAACCTCAATCACCAGTCGCGGCCAAACCGTGTGGCAAATTATCCAAGATAATTTCCCCGCAACAGTCGAACTAGCAGTATTTAGCATGGCCATAGCCGTAATAGTCGGTGTCACCGTCGGTTCCCTAGCAGCATCCCACCCCAACACCATCCTCGATGCCGGAGGCCGTTTATTTGGCATCATCACTTACTCCATACCCGCTTTTTGGGCAGGTATGGTATTACAATTAATTTTCGCAGTCCAGTTAGGTTGGTTTCCCTTGGGAACCAGATTTCCTGTCACTTTCCCCCCTCCACAAAACCTCACCGGACTATATGCTATTGACAGCCTTCTCAGCGGCAATATTAGCCAATTTTTCACAACTTTACACTATTTAGCACTCCCTAGCATGACGCTAGGAATTCTCCTCAGCGGCATTTTCGAGCGCATTGTGCGAGTTAACCTCAAGCAAACTTTGCAAGCGGATTATGTAGAAGCAGCTAGAGCTAGAGGTATTCCCGAATTACGGATTTTATGGTCTCATGCTCTGAAAAATGCCTTAATTCCAGTCATCACAGTTTTAGGATTAACTTTTGCCGCACTTTTAGGCGGTGCAATCTTAACAGAAGTAACATTTTCTTGGCCTGGGTTAGCCAATCGACTCTATCAGGCGATTTCAGATCGAGATTACCCAACAGTGCAGGGAATAGTCGTATTTTTTGCAGCAATTGTCGTGGTTGCTAGTATTGCGATCGATCTTTTAAATGCCTATATCGACCCGCGAATTAGGTACTAAAATCTATTGGTAGTACCGCCGTCTTGGTAGCATTCTTTATCACCAAGATGGCGGCGTTACGAAGGGTGATACGTCAATCTACTTACTTATCCGCTTTGAGAATGAGGACATCTTAATATTTTCTAGGTAATACTAGAAATAACAGATTTGAATTCTTGAGGAAATACTAATGAAA
The DNA here is from genome assembly GCF_000332155.1 of Kamptonema formosum PCC 6407. Lineage (GTDB taxonomy): Bacteria > Cyanobacteriota > Cyanobacteriia > Cyanobacteriales > Microcoleaceae > Kamptonema > Kamptonema formosum. The sequence continues at coordinate 1,502,393 of NZ_KB235903.1, forward strand.
ATATGGCATAGCATGGTGGCTTTATCGGCTGTCTTCACTCCATTTATGGCGGAGGCTGCTTTCAGCCAGCCTTTAAATTCCGAGTTTCCCAGAGTATCAAACCCGGAAGTTTACGTACCGATTTGCTATATCGAAACTACAAATGGCGCAACTCTGGATTTAAGAACCTTGTGCGGCTCCAATGCTGCCAGCACTAGGACTGCTCCCGTGAGTAACAATCGCAATAATTCAGACAATAGAACCAATCCAGGCAATCCCCAAACTAATCCAACGAATAACCCTAATACTCCTAATACTCCTGATACTAGCGAAAGAATAAGTGTCCCTACACCTAATAATCAGGGTAGGAATACAGGTGGCAATCCTAACCCCGGAAATATTGGAAACCCGACATTTGGTAATCCCAATGGCAGTCAATCTCCTGCTAATGGAACTAATACCGATGATGGCGTAGACTTTCCAGATAATACTGGGATTAATCTGCCAAGAGTTCCTTCGAGTGCTTTTGGGCCGGGAGGAACTGCACCAACTAGGGATAGTATTAACGGCCCTCAAAATCAGCAGTAATGAAAGTCTGTAGATGATATAGCGGTTTTCATTTGCATAAGAACAGGGTAATTGCTCATGGCTAATTGCTAATTCAGAGCAGTAGCTACACCATTGAAAACTGCTATATAAAACCCTCAAGGTTGGGATTTTAAAAAAAGTGTAATTCCTGTTGGCGTGTTGGCGGTGGAAGTGCCAAGATAAGTTAAGCCAAAACTTTATTGCTAGGAGCGAACAACTCTCATGTCAAACTTAGTTCAGCACTTAGACATCACCGCTCATCCCCGACTAGAGCAATCGTTAGGCTATCAAGGAGACAGCCGTTGGGTAGCTTGGCACTGGGAGCCGGAAATCCAACAGCTTATGTACTCTGATGGCAAAAACTTTGGAACTGGCAAGAATATGGCATGGCAGATTTTCTTGCAACATCGGCTCGTTAATCCTTCTATAAAAGACTATCAGTTAGTCGAAAGCGATCGCAACTGGTTGCTTTTAGACAGACAAAGCCGAAATATCTATGTCGGCGAAGGAAAAACCGTCCAAAGTTTGCTCGAACAGCCAGAAAGTTTAGCTTTACTTGCCTGTCTCGATGGTAATAACAATCCCATCAAAGAAACTGCTGAATCCGTACAACAGACACTAGGAAAATTTAGAACTTCAGACACTTTCCGCCATCTGACCAATTTTGTGCCCCTCGGCATTGCAGTGGGTTTAATAGTTGCTTTAGGTGCGGGAACTAAGTTGTGGGTAGTGCCAACTGTTCAACAACAATTAGCGGAAAAAATTCCTGTTTCGCCAGTTAGTCCAGATGCGAACTGTGGCATCGGCAGTTCTAATGATTTTTCTGCTTATGTGGCTTTTTCGACGGGAGATACTGAGCTTCATGTGATTGGTGTGTATGAAGCAGGAACAGATAATAGTAGTGGGAATCATCCCCCTGGCACGATTGATGTAAGAGTAGAACGTCAAAATAAGCGCATCGTTCTTGCACTTTCAGCTTACGAACCAGTCCGCTGGAATATTATCGCAGAACCAGGGGCAGAAATTGAAAAAATCATCGTCAATGGATACTACGAACAAACTATTTCTGGTGTTGGAGGAATTCCCATCGAACAGTATACCTATAACGGAAATGGAAGTTACCTCGGCAATTTTACTTACCAATGGGGTTCTCCTTCTGAAAGTATTAATACGCCGTCACTTGTCGATGTCCTCGAACAGCTCAATAACACAAATATAACTTCTTTTCAGGGATGCTACCGAGGCACAAGTTTTTCGATTAAATGAGGAGTATAGCTAGGGACTAGGGGCTAGGGACTAGGGACTAGGGACTATAGGAAAAGAGGGGTTAGGGGAAGAAGGGAAGAGAATCTATGGTGGCAGGAAATCAGAGTGTGTTAAATGCCTTGGCGGTTGCTATAAAATAGTAGAGTTGGCATGGCCAGCTCTACTGGATTTATCTCTTCCCAAATTTCCCCTTTTATGAAATACTGGCACGAAACGCTGGCAGTAGCGCAGCGCATTTTAACTGAATTATTGCGGCGGCGACGAAGCTTGGTTTTCTGGAGTATTTTTCCAATTTCTGTGTTACTTCTCAACGGATTTATTTTGGCAGAACGTGCTAAGCTCACAACTGCTAAAGCTTTTGAAAGTGCTGCTCCCGCAACTTTGGTAGGTGCGGCGCTATTTTTTAGTTGTTTAGGTGGTAGTGTGGCAACGGTGGTAGCAGAGCGAGAACAACAAACTCTTAAACGTTTGTTTATTTCACCCCTCAGTGGCACGTCTTACTTTTTAGGAATTTTTGTTGCTCACAGTTGTATTGGCATTGGTCAGACACTTTTAGTATATGCGATCGCGGCATTTTTAGGCGCACAATTTCAAGGTTCTATTCCTTTGGGATGTTTGATTATCTTATTAAGCATTATTTCTTATGTTGGCGTTGGCTTCATCCTGGGTACGCAATTTGCACGACGCACTGAAGATGTTAACTCGTTGGTAGCGGCTTTTGGCGTTCCTCTATTAATTTTAGGTGGTGCATTCTTGCCAGCTTCGCTATTTCCCAAAAATCTACTAGAACTTGCTAAATACAATCCGATTTATCACATGAATGAGGCCTTGATAGGTGTCTGGGCAAACGGTAAAGAGTTGTCTGATATTGGATATAACTTCTGGTTTTTATCTGTATTTGCTGTTTTAATGGTAGGAGGCGGTTGGCTGTCTTATCGGCGGATGTTGAGCGTAGAGAGAAGACTTTAAGGGAGTTTTAATTGCCCGTAACGCGGCCCTCTGGGAAGCGTTACGATAATTTGAGGTATAGAAAAAATGCTACAAATTGATAAGTTAAGTAAGTCTTATGGTAATCGTCCAGTGCTTGAAGATTTAACACTCCATATTCTAAGTGGAGAAATTTACGGTTTACTGGGGCCTAATGGTGCTGGCAAAACTACTACTATCAATATTTTATGCAATTTATTGAGAGCGGATAGCGGGAAAATTACAATCAATAATTTCCCTATCTCTGAGGCTACTAAATCTTTAATAGGCGTTGCACCGCAAGAAAATTTGCTTTACAAAAGCCTTAGTTGCGAAGAAAATTTAAATTTTTTTGCTCAAATTTATGGGCTAGATAGTAAGCTCCGTCGGTATCAGGTGCGGCAATGTTTAAAAGCCGTAAATTTGATCGACAGGGCAAATAGTTCAGTAGAAACTCTCAGCGGTGGAATGCAGCGAAGATTGAATATTGCTGTGGCTTTGGTACATCAACCTAAGTTGGTAATTTTAGATGAACCGACTACGGGTTTAGATATTGAAGCGCGTTATGAAATTTGGGATTTAATTCTACGTTTGAAAGCACAAGGAATTACTATCTTATTAACTACTCATTTGTTAGATGAAGCTGAGCGTCTTTGCGAGCGAATTGGGATTCTTAAAAATGGGAAAATTTTGGCTGAGGGCAGTTTGGAAGAGTTGCGAAAATTGATTCCAGCGCAAGAAGTAATCCTTGTCAAAACGCGGGAGGAAGAGAAAGCGATCGCGCGTGCTCGAGAATGCGGTTTCACCCCCCGCCGCTACGGTAGTGACTTAGCTTTTTGGTTGCCAGAACCTCTAGAATTAAAGGAGATTTTGTTGCGCTTTGACAGCATTTCTATTGACTCAATTGCCCGTCATCCGGTGCGGTTGGAGCATATTTATGTGGAGGTGACGCAACAAGAGGAAAGAGGAAAAACGCAAAAATAATACAAAATAATATCATGTCCGGCAAATTACTTACTATCTGTCATTGTTCGCTGTGCTCCGCAGATGATATAACAAAATAAAACGGGAAAGCAACTGATTACTTTCCCGCGATTTAAACTTTTACAAGCGATCAGAGTTAAGACTTACAATGGTTTTACCCAGGAAAGCCAAGTTTCCACAGGGCGGAAACCAACAGATGTGTACAACTTCGTTGCATTTGTTAAGCTTTCGGCATCGACACTGAGTTTAGCGGTATCTGCACCTGCGGCTTTTAAGTGATGCAATCCTGCGAGTAATACTGCTTTTCCTAAACCCATTTGTCGGAAACCGCGCCGCGTACCTAAAAACTCGATCCAGCCGTCGTTACTGCGGTTAAGGGCATTTTCTTCTGCTTTGATTTGGCAGTCGCAGAAAGCGGCAAAAGTACCATCGGGTGCGATCGCTACTAAGTCTAATTCTGGCTGATAACTGGTATCTTTCATCCACTGACGTACAGTTTCAACTGTTAAATCGTGGTGGTTCCAGTGATCGATAAATGACTCGTTGAACATCTCTACCCAAGGTTGAGCGTCTTTTTCGCCTGAGAGGTGAGATAATTTGAATTCTGCTGGAAATTCGGGTGTAGGAATTGCTTCCGATAGCGATCGCGCCATTGTTAAAAAGTAGCGATCGCTCGCGAAACCTTGTTTTTCTAACAAGCGGATTACTAAACTATTATTTTCGCGGGTGTAGGTACGCAATTTAACTGGCAATTTGCGCTCTATTCCTACTTCCTTCAACCGCTTTTCGCTCCAGTTAATTATGTCCTGTTCTAAACCTGCGTCACGCATTGAAGGATGGACATAAAACCAGAGATAACCGTCGATATCAATTTTTGATTCAGGGATATCTAACAGTGCTAAAGCTGTGAGTTTACCCCTAGTTTCCCACAATTGTACGTCGCGGGATTTGTCGAGGTAAGGTGCATTAAGTTTGAGTTTGAGTTCGCAAGCGGTTGCTTCTTCGTCTAATTGTTCGGCGGTTTGGCAAGCGTTTACTAAGTCTGCGATCGCCCGCCAGTCGCTTTCGCCCCTGTAGGAGCGCATGGTTAAAGTAGTCATAAAAAACTTGCAATCCGGTAATTCGGACTGTTCCTCTTAGTGGGTATTGCAAAATAAGTACAGCAGTACAGCGATTTAGGTCTGTGGTGTTATCGCAACCGCCAAGGCGGTTAGGGGTTAGGGGCTAGGGGCTAGGGGCTAGGGGCTAGGGGAAGAAGGAGAAGAAGAGAATTGAATCTGAATTCAGAACGTCCTAACCGACGAAAGCGGTTGCTATATCGCCAACAAACCTATTAATTCCTAATCAGGCAAATGTTAGATCTAGCGGTTTTCAGTTGTATGAGAATGGGCTAATTGCTAATTGCTAATTGCTAATTGCTAATTGGGAAAAAAGCTTCCCCTCCTCCAGAGATCCCCTGCTCCCCTCTCTTTCCCTAGCCCCTAGCCCCTAGCCCCTAGTCCCTTCTTTAATTTAGTTATGGAAAAATTGGGAATTTTTAACAGCCGCCTCGGAAGACAGCTATTAGTATTTGAGAATGTTCTTGATAAAGTCACGAAACCTCTTTTTGTCACTGAGGCTTTCATACTTTATCGAATTATGCACTCATAAAAAAATTTTGCCCTTTTGGGGTAGTTTGGTGTGTAATTTGTATGTCAGTATCAGGCTGGATTTACGCCCAATCTTCGTAGATGGCGTTTCAAACTGTCACCAAACCTGCTGTTTAAGTAACGGTGATTTGATTGTAAAGCTGCTCAGAAAAGCTAAGTAAAGAAATTTTTCACCCCCGGTGAAGTCTTTGGTTTTTACTTTTGCTCTGTTTTATATTACATCTTTTCTCAGGGATTTTCGCTTCCTCCCCTTGAGTGACCCGCTAGGGTGAGGGAGAAATCGAACTTGTTTAAAAGTACCCTAATATTACTATAACAGCAGCCACTTTTTTTGGCAAGTTTTTAGGTTGGGAAGTTATGGGTGGGGTGTGGACTGTGACAGATTGTGGGCCAGTTGCGATCGCACATAACTTTTTTGTGAAATTTTAGAGTTTAAACTTAGACAGGCGTTAGACTGGGGTTTTAATTTCCCATCCCGCAGAATCTCACCTACCACTCCTCAAAACTTCCGCCTGCGTTCCCTCATTCTCAAAAATAAGCTGATGTTAGACAACCTCGATTTGAATTTATCCCTGGATAAAGAAACCTACGATTCTAAGATCGAAGTTTTGATGAAGCAGTTGCGATCGCTGCAAAAAGCCTGCTGGGAAAAAAAATTACCCGTAATTCTCGTGCTCGAAGGTTGGGCCGCTGCGGGAAAAGGTGCCCTCGTCAAAAAAATGGTAGGATACATCGACCCGCGCGGGTTTACAGTTCATCCCATTTGGCCTGCAACAGATGAAGAGCGCAGCTATCCCTTCCTGTGGCGGTTTTGGCAGAAACTTCCCGCTCGCGGACAAATGAGTTTTTTCTATCACAGTTGGTACACCCACGTCTTAGAAGATCGATTATTTGAGCGCGTTTCCGATGCTCAAGTACCGATGGTAATGCGGCAAATTAACGCTTTTGAGCGACAAATGGTAGATGACGGCGCTGCGATCGCCAAATTCTGGATACACCTGAGCAAAAAAGAACTTAAAGGCCGACTCAAAAAATTAGAAAGCGACAAATTGCAAGCATGGCGCGTGCGGCCAGAAGATTGGCATCAAGCCAAAAATTACGACAAATATAGAACCTTTGCCGAAGAAATGGTCGTACAAACCAGCACGGGCCCCGCACCTTGGACATTAGTAGAAGGAGATTGTCAACGCTGGGCCAGAGTCAAAGTTTTAACCCAAATGGCCGCCACAATTACAGAAGCGCTCGATCGCCTCCATCTGCAAAGTCCTCCCCTAGCAGTGACAATTCAAAACCGCCTCGAACCCACAGAACCAGATTTTCTCGCCCAAGTTAATCTTTCTCAAGTATTAACATCTGAAGAATACAAACAAAAACTCCGTCAAGAACAGGTACGTCTCGGCAAATTGCAACAGAGTCTTCATCAACAAAAAATGTCAGTATTAATCTTATTTGAAGGCTGGGATGCTGCCGGAAAAGGAGGAGCAATTAAACGCTTAACCGACATTTTAGACCCTCGGAGTTATGTAGTAAATGCCTTTGCCGCACCAACAGATGAAGAAAAAGCCCATCACTACCTGTGGAGGTTCTGGCGCAAGTTACCAAATGCCGAAAAAATAGCAATTTTTGACCGGAGTTGGTATGGTCGAGTAATGGTTGAGCGCGTTGAAGGATTTGCTACGGAAACCGAATGGCGACGTGCTTATCAAGAGATTAATGAGTTTGAAGAACAATTGACTTCTGCCGGCTGCGTTTTAATTAAATTCTGGCTGCACATCAGCCAAGAAGAGCAATTAAAGCGGTTTACAGATCGCCAGGAAAATCCTTTTAAGCAATACAAACTCACCGATGAAGATTGGCGGAATCGAGAGAAGTGGCCGTTCTACGATGTAGCAGTAAATCAAATGATTCAGCGCACGAGTACACCTGCGGCTCCCTGGACTTTGATACCTGCTAATGACAAATATTATGCTCGCGTTAATGTAATTGAAACTGTGGTGCAAGCCATTCGGAATGAGTTAAAACGTAGATAATAGCTAGGGGAAGAAGGGGCTAGGGGCTAGGGGCTAGGGGCTAGGGTAAGAAGGGTAAGAAGAGGAAGATGGGGAGGGATTATTACCAATTACCAATTACCAATTACCAATTATCAATTACCAAAGATATTATGATTCGAGCAATTTTAATACTTTTAGTATTTATTTATATTATATATTCCAATATACTGGCTCCAATATTGCCGGACGAAAAGGATAAAAATAAGTACGAATCATTAGTCGTACTCTTAATGGTATCCCTAATCGTAACATTGGCAATAATAGGAATTTTTACACCTAATAGTCAGTTAGCATCGGCGGTGCGAAGCGGTTTGCTCGTTTTACTGACGACACCTCTAGGATTAGCAGTTTTACTTTTAATTTTCGCAACAACAGGCATAGTCAGCGGAGGTGTCAGAAACCCAGCCCCGAAAAGAATTATATCAGCTTTGCTACTATTAATTGTTGCTAGCAACCCATTAGTTGCTTTGTCACTAGCTGAGCAAGCAGAAAGAGAAGCTATACAACTAGTTCAAATTGAAACCTGCTGTCAAAATAAAGTAGGAGCAATAGTATTAGTTGGTCAGGGAACAACCGAGCCTAAAATCCCCTACCGCACTCAAATTCAACTAACTGATGCTGGCGATCGCATTGCCTATGCAGCTAGGTTATACCGACATGGTTTAGCCCCCTATCTGATTGTCAGCGCAGGTTATAGGCCGGATCTAGAGGGTCATGTTCTTGAAGCTGCTGATGTTAAGAGACTACTGGTAAAAATGGGTGTACTACCAGAAGATATTATCCTAGAAACCAAGTCCAAAAACTTGCATGAAAGTGCGATTCAAACTAGAATAATATTAAATAATAAAGGTCTTGGGGATAGAATCATCCTTGTGACCTCTGCAATTCAAATGGGCCGCGCTACCCGAACATTTATTAAGGAAAAAATGAGGGTTTCTCCGGCTCCCACAGATTTCTACACCTTTGAGCTAAATGCTAAACCCAGGCGTAGATTAATGGTAGTAGACTTTTTTCCGAGCGCCCAAGCACTATCTATTACTACGCGAATCATCCAGGAAGACTTCGCATATTTATACTATTTTGTGCGGGGCTGGTTGGGTTAGATTATTTCAAATTTAACCAACTTAAAGAAACCTCTCCTATTCGCGATCGCGAGTTGATTCTACCAAAGTACCCCGATCCAGAAAATTCTGACCATCCGATTCCTCTAACACTTGAGAGGCCTCTTCAGGAGAGCGAGAATCGCTAAATTCTCCCCTATTAACGATCAGAACATTAATCCCCAACGCTAACAGTAGTAAAATCACAAGAGAACCAAATCCAGATCCTTCTCCTCTCCGAAATTGCCCAGAATCAAGGTTAATCGTACCCTCAATCTCCTTTCCTTTCAAACGCCCATTCAGGCAAAAGCCGCGAAATCTGATTTGATTGTCTTCTAGTCTCGACATAATGATACCCCTATGTGGCAGATGCTAGTCCCCTGCTCTATTCGGCGGCGATCGCGCGTTTTCGGGAAAGATTGGCTGGGGTATTCTCCCCCTTTAGATAGAAAAATAAACAAGCTGAAGGTATTAGGTTAATATAGGAGAGGGGTAAGATGGGATGTAATTTGGGATTTTAGATGGCGGAATTGAAATTATTTCTGTATCCGAGCTTTATCCTGCTGCTGTACCGCACCTGACACCCAATTTAAAATTTCAATTCTAAATTCTAAACTCGATAGATGGCTGATTCTCGACGACTGCAAAAACTAATTGCCTACCTGCGCCCCCACTGGAAAAACGCATCCTGGGGCGTTTTATCTCTGTTGGTTGTTAATGCTGTAGGGGTTTACATTCCCTTGCTGATTCGCAATGGAATTGACGAGCTCCAAGTTGCGGTTAAATTCGACCGAATTTTACACTATTCGTTGCTAATTTTTGTGCTCGCTTCCATCATGTGGGCAATTCGGATGTTATCGCGGATCTTACTATTTGGGGTGGGTCGTCAGGTAGAATTTGACCTCAAACAAAAGATTTTTAATCGTCTTTTGACATTGGAACCATCCTATTTTGCTGGTAACACAGTTGGAGATTTAATTAATCGCGCTACTTCTGATGTGGAGAATATCCGCCGCTTAGTGGGTTTTGCGGTTTTGAGTTTAGCTAATACAGCATTTGCTTACGCCTTGACTTTACCTGTGATGTTAGGGATTAATGTGAAGTTAACTATCTTAGCCATTAGCGTTTATCCTTTAATGTTAGTTTTGGTGCAATTATTCAGCGATAAGCTTCGCATCCAGCAGTTAAATGTACAAGAGGAACTTTCCAGTATTAGCGATTTGATTCAGGAGGATATGAGCGGCATTTCTTTGATTAAGATTTACGCTCAAGAACAGAACGAAAGAAAAGCCTTTCGCGATTCTACTAAGCAGTTATTGGGGGCTAATTTAGAATTAGCTCAAACTCGGAATTTACTATTTCCTATACTCGGCGGTTTAGCCAGTTTAAGTTTGCTGGTAGTGCTCTCTGTAGGTGCTGGTGCGATCGCCAGTGGTGAAATCAGTATCGGTGATTTTGTTGCTCTACTTTTGTTCGTGGAACGTTTAGTTTTCCCGACTGCACTGCTGGGATTTACAATCACAGCTTACCAACGAGGAGAAGTCAGTATCGATCGCATTGAGTCAATTCTCATAGTTGAGCCAAAAATTAAAGATGCTGCTACTCCCGTCGAATTACCAAAACCAATCAAAGGTTGGCTAAGTGCACGTAACTTGAGCTATACTTACCCTGAAGCTAAAACGCCGGCTCTCAAGGATGTCAACTTCACAATTAAACCCGGAGAAACTGTTTCTATTGTCGGGCAAATTGGCTCTGGGAAGTCAACTTTAGCTAATGCTTTACCGCGTTTGTTAGATATTGGAATCGACCAATTGTTTTTAGATGGTAAAGATATTACACAACTGCGGTTAGTAGATTTGCGGGGCGCGATTGCCTACGTCCCTCAAGAAAGTTTCCTATTTAGTACCACCATCAAAAATAATATTCGCTACGGCAATCCTTTAGCAGAGCAACCAGAGATTGAAGAGGCGGCGAAACAAGCACAAATGCACTCGGAAATCCTGAATTTTCCCCAGCAATATAAAACAGTAGTTGGGGAACGTGGAATTATGCTATCAGGCGGACAGAGGCAGCGAATGGCATTAGCTAGAGCGTTGTTAATTGATGCACCAGTCTTGATTTTGGATGATGCTTTATCTAGTGTTGACAATCAAACTGCTACGGATATTTTAAAAAATTTGGCAACTGGAACTCAGCGCAAAACTGTGATTTTTATTTCTCATCAAATGTCAGCGGCTGCTACTGCTGACCGCATTTTTGTTATGGATAGCGGTGCAATTATCCAGACAGGAACTCATGGAGAACTTGTGCAGGAAAAAGGGCTTTACCAGTCCTTATGGAATCAGCAAAAGTTAGAGGAATTATTGCGTTAGGCAGGAGGCAGGAGGCAGGAGGCAGAACGAAGTATTTTCGTCAAAAAACCAGGTTTCTGTGGTTGGTTGCGTAAGTCCTGTAAGTGCTAACAATAAAATTGTCAAGAGTTATGATGGCGGTTCCCAGATCAACTACTGGAATGGATACCACGCTGTTGTAACTGCTGAAGAAAAAACTCTTCTAAACTAGGTCTAGCTAGGTTCATACCTATCAATTGTGCTCCCATCAGAGTGAGAGTAGCGATAAAATCTTGGGGACTAGCTTGCAAATGACCGTACCAGACCTCACCCTCCAGTTCTAAATCGGGTACCCATTTTTTAAGTACGTTTAAATGGCCACCTTTACCTTTAACATGGTAGGTTTCAGTTGTTCCCAACAGTTCATTAAGGTTGCCAATACAGATTAACTCGCCTTGGGCGAGGATACCGATGCGATCGCAGATTTGTTCCACATCTGAGAGGACGTGGCTATTAAAAAAAATTGTCTTCTTCTGGGCTTTGAGAGATAAAATAATCTCGCGCATTTGATAGCGTCCCATCGGATCGAGGCCCGACATCGGCTCATCGAGAAATACTAACACTGGATCGTTAATCAGTGCTTGAGCCATGCCAATCCTTTGCAGCATTCCTTTAGAATATTGGCGCAACTGTTTTTTGATTGCTGCTGACTTAGCTAGCCCCACCAAGTCTAACAAATCGGGAATGCGCTGGCGCTGCACGGAGGCTGGAATTTGGAACAATCCAGCGGTAAACTGTAAGAATTCCCAGCCAGTGAGATAATCGTAGAAATAGGGATTTTCTGGGAGGTAGCCGACTCGCTGTTTGACAGTGCGATCGCCCAATGGTTGACCCAAAAGCAGCCCCCACCCAGATGTAGGCCGCACGATACCTAGCAGCGTTTTCAGCAGGGTAGTTTTTCCCGCACCGTTTTGGCCCAAAAGTCCGAAAGTTTCCCCCTGAAAGACGGTCAGAGTGCAGCTTTTGAGAGATTCAATTTTTTGATTCATCCAAAAACCAGTGCGGTATAGCTTGCCAAGTTGAGAGGTTTCTACCGCTGGAGTTGGTTCTGGCTTGTTGATGGGGATTAAATCTACAGCAGTATCCATAGAGGGCGTTAGTCTGTGCTTTTAATACTGATTCTAATCTGGTTTGAGGCGCGATCGCTTGCGGCAAGCAGGGAAAATTCCCAATAGTTTACATTTCTAATCATCGCCCATATAATCCCTCAGAAACACCAGTTGACCGATCATTTCCTCTGCTGACTTTACAGCTATTAATCTCATGACCCCACGCAACTGAGTACCTACAGAGTATTGCTGTTGCGCTCCGATAATGATGCCTGCATGAGAGTTCTCTACTGCCATAAATGTACTGTGCAAACGGCAGAAATCTCCCACATTAAAAGTGTATATGACTCTGCCTAGCTCACTTGCTAATACCAGATGTATTTCATCGCTAGTCCCTGTTATTTCAAGCTCACCAACGGTAATCGCATCTACACCCCGCACCCGCAAAGCTTGGACGAGTTGCCGATCCATTGCATCCTCATCCATGTATAAACGAATCTGACTCATAGCTGCTTGCCAACTCCATAAATAGAGTGAAAATGCTCATAATCTGCTTGTTCGGCAGCTAGATACGCTTCTATTTCGTCTTTATTGGTGTGATAATAAGTGAGAGCTGCATAAATTTGTCCTAAAGTCAAATGTCCAATCCGGTTAGCGATTTCCTCTGCATTCCATCCCATTTTGTACCAACCTGCAATTCTCTGAACAGAAACCCTACTTCCCTCAATTCGGGGACGACCCCCGCAGGTTCCGGGCGTAGAAACAATCAGCGTCCCGATGTCAATAGCCGTTGACATATTTACCTCTGTTGTATATTATCTCTGATTCTAATCTGGTTCGAGGCGCGATCGCGAATCCTCCCAATTTGAGATAGTATAGACATATAGATGTGCCTACATATTGCTGGACATGGATCGATCGAAGATTATTGCTATTGTCACTGGTGCGATTTCTGTATTTTTAGCGATCGCCTACCTCATCCTCGTCCAACTATTAGACTTCCGAGGCGAAATGCTACCTGCACCCCAAAGTCAACTAACGCCATCAGTGGAAATTGCCTATTTTCCCGCACAAAAATGAAACTGAGAATTTTCGCGATCGCAGCATTCTTAATTCCTCTGAACTCAGTAACGCCAATTCAAGCTACTACCTTCCCCATTTTTAAGGAAAATTGGCCAACTCTCAACTCTCCTCTAATTAAGGAGAATCCAGAGATATCTTTGAGCACTGCTTCCCCAACAAAAGGTATAATTCTTACTCAAGCTAACACCAACAGTGCAGCCCTTACTTTAGGACAAGCTGCCGATATCATTAGTCGGTGGCTGGATGTCAAGCAAAAAGTATTTGCTCCCCCCTTCGATCGTGAAAGCCTTGCTAGCCTGACTACAGGTATTTTGTATGCCGACACTGTTAAAGCCATTGAGTATTTGAAAAATAACAAGGCTTACTATCGCTACGGCGTGCAAAAAGTTGAATCCGTCGAACGGTTTGCAGCATCGGGAAACAAAGCAACTATAGAAGTTAGAGTTACCGAAGATGTCACCCTTTATCAAAATGGTCAAGTCGAGAATAGTAGTTTTAATACCAAACTGGTTCGCTACAGTTTAGAGTATTGGGATGGCGTGTGGAAAATAGCTGATGCCCAAGTAATTTATTAAATGAAGGAAGAAGGAAGAAGGAAGAAGGAAGAGGGATGAAGGAAGAGGGATGAAGGGAGAGAAAAAATTAGCTATCTTAGAGATCGGAAAACTTTACTGTAACTTTATATAACTAGAAAACAACCTCGATTTTTTAAAGAGTTGGTAAAGTTCCCCTAAAACTCCTTGTGCTGTTAAGCACAACATCTTATCCTACTTAATGAAACCAATAAGAAATTATAGTAGCTTTTATTTGCATGAGGAACAATCTGCTAATTGTTAACTGTTAACTGCTAATTGTTAATTGTTAACTGTTAACTGTTAACTGTTAACTGTTAACTGTTAATTGGGGAAATTTTCTCCCCATCCTCCCCATCCTCCCCATCCTCCCCATCTCCCCATCTCCCTCTCCTTCTTCCCTAGCCCCTAGCCCCTAGCCCCTAGCCCCTTCTTCAAAAGCATAAAAAAGTTTCCCCGAAATATAGCCAAAAAACCCAGTTTCTTCAAGAAACCGGGTTTTTTTCTTAATAAGCTTGCGTTGCCTTAATCATGTGATAAGCAATAAGCAATTGCGTCAAAGCTAGGGGATAACTCTGAAGCACTTCCCCAGTTGTACCCACAAGTTTGCCAATTTCAGGGTTGCCTTCCATGCTGCAAAATCCGCGCAAGTGAGGCATTTCATTACAGAGAATCTTCTCTAATTCATTCACCTGTGCGCTAGTGGCGTGAGAATCCACTTCTAAAACATCAACAGGTTTACCCATATCCCGATCCAATCCCAAGCGAATTGCGGGTTTAAAACTGGGACTACCTCGATCTAAAATCTCGGTAAAGTTAGGATGAGGAATAGTTGGTCTGAGTACCAAGCGCACGTTAAGATTAGAAGCATCTTTCTCATCGGGCGGGTAAAATGTAACCACTACATCTGCTGCTTTCCTTTGAGGACGGATGAACTCTTCAGAATCAGGCTCGCGTTTTTCTAGTTCTGCTCGCACTTGTTCTTCCGTGTAGCCCCGTTTCATAGTATCGCGCTTGATCTTCCACTGGGCGCGTAGTGACTCAGGGGGAGCCAGGTAAACTTTAACATCGTAGGATTCCCTCACTCCGCGAGTAGCATAACCGAGTAACCCTTCCATGATCACAAATTTACTCGGCTTAATATACTCCGGGGGATCGAAAGCACCCGTCGTGTGGTTATAAATTGGTTTGAGGATGGGTTGTCCGGTTCGCAGCAGAGTTAGGTGTTGCTGCATGATATCCAAGTGGTTGCAGTCGGGGTGCAAAGCTGTGATCCCGATTTCGGCCCTCTGTTTTCTGTCGTATCGGTGATAGTCATCTGTACAGATGACGGTAACGCTATCCTCTCCCAATATTTGAGCAATACCTCGCGTCAGAGTTGTTTTGCCCGCCGCACTATCACCAACAATACCGAGCATAATTGGACGTTGATTCATAATTTTCACCCCGCCGTACTATAGTAAGTTAGTTGTAAACTTTATACTGTATCAAATTTACGCTCATTAGAATAGAGGGGAGCGCTTGGAGTTGGGTAACTGATTCTACTTTGCCAGGCGGAGCAAGTGAGGGTGGTAAAGGGGAGTTGGTCGGAATTAGGCATTGGTAAAATAATAAAGTTCTATAAATTTTTGTGACGTTAAAATGCGGATGCCTGTAAATCCTCTGAGGATTAGTAAATCGCGATCGCCAGTAATAAGTGCCTTAGTATTGGCAGATAAATCACTCAGCGATACTTCATAGGCTATAACGAAATTATACTAATTTTCACAAGTTATCCAGCAGGTCGAACCCCTGTAACTTCCCTTAAATAGAAATTTATGTTAAGTGGATTTACTTACTATCCTCATTTTTTAGACCAACACTTTATAAGCCCCTTTAGTTTCAACGATCTCAGTCATGTAGGGCAGCATACGCCGTTGCATAAAACTTACCATAGGAGTATTGTCTTGTTGCACAGTCCAAATACCATAGGGAATTCCACTATCGTAATGATACTTAATTGCTTGAGTTAATAAACAAATAGCACGCCCCATCTTTTGCAATTCTTTCTTGACAAACAATCTACTATATCTAATTGTGTCTGGTGCTAAACGATGAGTAATCATCCATCCTACCACTTCTCCTTGATAACGAAGACCTAAACTATTGAGCGGTTCGATAATTTTTTCTTCGGAAAAAGGGGAGAGAATGTCTGGATACCAAGGCTCGGCTTGCTGTTTTTTTAATATTTCTCTTCGTTCACCTTCAGTTAAATCGCGCCAAAAAAATGTAGTGAACGAGTCAGGGAGTCTACATCGAGAGATCCAATCTGCTGATAGCATCTGCTTTGGCGTAGCTTTACAAATAAACATTCTTGACTGGGGAGAACTCCAATTAGATTTGATCAGCAGGCGTTCTATGGCAGGTGTTGTTGTTTTGTCTGTTGTATAGCTCAAGTTGGCGGTAGTACAGCCTTCCTTAACTAATTCTTGTTCTAATTGAGCTAACATTGCTGTACCAATTCCCTGACAGCGATGTTTGGAATCAACGAAAATAGAAAGGACTTCAGCATTATGTTCATCGGGTAAAATTTCAGCTAGTACCAAACCCACAGGCTGGTCATCGGTGTTAGCACCAATCGCCACAAATGGGCTTTTACCATTTAATAATTTTAAATAATTTCTATAGGCAGGATAGGTCATACCTACATAATTTCCTGCTGTAAAAAGATTGAGTTTATTTATTGAATACATTGATATTCATTCTTTAGTAAAAAGGGAAAGAGTGAGGACACTTATAGTATTCCTCACCGGCATAAAGCTCCTTGGTACAATTAGTAGGGTGCGTCAGTAGCATCACCTTGATTCTTTCGCTAGAAACTACAGTCTGACGCACCCTACAAGTTAATAGAAACCCGGTTTCTAGTTTTATACTTCGCTTATTCCCAATAATTTTAGGAAATAAACCGGTTTCTAGACAATTGCGTAAGTCCTGTCTCAGAAATACAGAAGGAAGTAAATTTGGGTGTGCTAATTGTCTAAATTGAATACAGAGACGGGCAGGATGCCCATCCCACAATAATTGTAGAAAAATTGACTGTCAAATTAGATGCGTAGCAGCTTAGTACTAATTGCAACCAGGCACGCCTGGGGTGTTGGTAATCACCCGGCTACTCCCACCCCTGCGACGACCACCTGCGATAGCTTCCAATTCCGCATCAGAAAGTTCTTCGGTGTCATCCGTTGGTTTAGATGGCAACACTAGGTAATAGGTAGTAGGGGTTTCTTCTACTATCTGGATGGTGATTCCAGGGATATTATCCACACCCATTTCCTTAGCAATGACTGCTGTGGGGTTACTGAGTAGTTCTTGCTTAAATGACTCGTCCTGCCAAGCTTTGGCAATCAGTTTGGCTTGTAGTTCTTCACGAGTCATTGGTTCCGGTTGAGATGTTGATGAAGTCATGGGAAAAAACCTCTATTTAGATGTTGTACATGACTGAGGTGGCATGAGAAAGCTACCTCAAATTTAGTGTGGTTTTAGGGTAACACTGGTTACAGCCCTTGATCGCGATCGTTACAAGTTTGTAATATTTTCAGAGTGATTTGGACAAATACTCTCTTGGCATTGAATTCATTAATGTTGTTTCTAAGTATTAAAGCTAACTAAAAAATAGAGAGTTAGGGAGTAATAACCAAGTTATTCTGGATTAGTTCCACAATAATACAGAAGGAAGTAAATTTGGGTGTGCTAATCGTAATAGTTGATAGCCAATCCCCGCCGTACCGCGAAAGAAACTTGGACTGTAAAAATCTCCTTCAATTTGGGGATACAGAGAAAAATGACCTAAATGTTTTGCTCTAGCTATTAGATAGGAAGTTTGTTTTTGGGCAAGTTCCCATAAGTCTGAACGCGATAGTTTTTGTGCAGCCACCATTAGCAATTCTATTCTGCCAAAGTTGCCACAGCATAGATGATCTATACTTTGTAAACCAAACTGCTGAGTTGTGTCTGCTGCGTCGGCGATTTCTTGCAAAATTTGGGCAGTTTCCAGAATCTCTAAGCTACCTAAACGAGCTAAACCAATACCAGGAGCACCATGACACCAGCTTGTCATAAAACTAGGTTGCTGTTCGTTTGGGTTAAAAGATCGGAAGTCTGGCCAATTTTTAGCGCTAGCAGAAAAGACGCTGGCTTCATAGGCTTGTGCTTCCTGTGCAGCTTTGAGAAACACCGGATCGGAGGTGGATTTGTACAGCCGAAGCAAAGCATAGGCAATGCCTGCTGCACCATGAGAAAATCCTGTTAATAATTTTGATTCGATACTTTGTCCAGCTTTCAAGCCAGACTGAGTGCAAGCAGTACGGTGATTTAGCAAGTGATAACCGCAGGCGATCGCAGTATCTAAAACAATAGGTTCTTTGATGACGGAATGTAAACTTAGTAATCCTAGTATGGCTCCGGCTGCACCTGCCAAAACGTCAAAAGTGCGATCGCGCGCGATCGCTTCCGGGGTAATCAAAGAAGCAACAACTTTACTCAAATCCAGCAATTCAGGTGCATCCAAAAATTGGCTAACCCGTACTAGAGCATAAACAATCGAGCCTAATCCGCTAGCACCACCAATGCCAATTTCTTTAACCATTCTAGACACGAATTGCGATTTTTCATCTTGCAATATCTGTCCCAGGGGTTGCAACGCTGCCAGGGCTAAATCGCGATATTGTGCTTCACCTGTCACCTTTGCCAGTGCTGCCAAAAATAAAGCTATCCCGCTCGTACCGTCGTATAAGCCATATTCTAAAGATTGAAGTTGCAACCGTTGAGCATTGGGGATGTATTCTAAACTAATCCAAGTAGCAGAACCGTTAGCACCCCGAATCGCCCGTTGTGCTATTTCTTTACCAATCGCGATCGCTTCCTCCACTATTATCGCTTCCTCCACTATTTCTGCTGATGTCAGCAAAGGAAATTCATCCCCATCCAAACTAAAAGTGACTTCATCAGTTGCCGCATTACTACCCATGTTGCCCCCAACCCGCGAGTAGAAAGCAGCCCGAATTAAACCAATTTGTTCTGCTAAGTCTGCATCGCTGAGTTGGTGTAATTGAGATATCGCTTGCTGATAACTTGCTGCTTTGAAGTAGTTCTCAATCATCAACTCAGAGCTAAGCATAAAATTGGTACTATCAGCAGCAGTCGAGAAATAAGGAAAATCCATTTGTTCAACAGATTGGATTTCTATTTGTTTAATCGCCCAAGCTGCTGGCTTAGTATCAACCATCAAAAATGCTCGACTCAATACATCTAATTCTATGCTGCGATCGACACCACTTTGCAAAAATTTAGGCTGCAATGTCTTTCGCATCAATTGATTATATATTTCCGTATTCCGAAGCGTCACCCGTACTTGGCGATCGCCTAAAGTAGCTAAAGGAGAATCAGTTGCCAACAGCGCTTGTCGCCATTGCATCAAAAACTGATACATTTGTTGGCAACCATTTACAATCTCATTAATATAATCATTAGCTACCAAAATCCTGCCATTGAGCGAAACAGTATTGGCTCCAACTACAGAGATATATTCAGAGAAACCTACCATATTGTCAGTATTGATATTTTTCCACTTTCGCACCTTAAAAAAATTTCCGTCTTGGGCAGATCCTCCCAACGCACTAATATCATAAGCGATATTTCTATCTGCCTTAAATACCCACGTTGGTAGTAATCTACTTCGCAGTACAGATCGCCCAATTTGCTGATTCGCTAAAAATTCTGCTGCTAGTTCTTGCCCATCTTCTACAAATTCGGAGACATCTGGATGTATTAGAGTTTCCGTATCTATCAAAACAGGGTGTTCTCCACTCGCAATCAAATTTTCATAATGGCCATCAGTTTCCCCTAATATGTACAACAGACATATCAGCATTCCTGCCCGTTGGTAGTAGCGTTGTGCTTCTGATTCCGACTCACAGGGCAAATGTTCTACATACTCTACCCAGCCATAGGTATTGCAGTTAATGACTTTAAGTAACTTGAATGGTAAAGGACAATTGTGTTGATTAAACCAAGCCAGCAAATCAAAATAAACCACTTCTAAACCTAAGCTTCTAGGTTTGTATATTAATTTTTCTCCAGGATTAAAAGTAATTTCAATGACAGCCCTCCCTTGATTATGAGCATCGGAAATACCAAGCTTGATTTCTACAACTGAAGTAAATTTTTTGGAGAAAGTGGAGTTAATTATTGGTAAATCTGAAGCCAAGCGATTAATAAATTCTGCTGTTGCGTCTACCCAAAATTCTAACTTTATTGCTAAAATTCGCGCTAAAACATTGTATTTTTTTAAGCAAGATAATAAACCTTCATCTGTGACTGTTTTAATAAAATTTTGATAATGTGTTTTAGCCGAACTCCCTTGAGCTTGGGCGAATAAGCGAATCAATCCAGATTGCTTTATGGCAGAAAACAGAGAAAATTCAAATTCTAGAGTTGGCTCACATAGTAATCTTAATTCTTTTAATAAATTCTGCTCTAAATTAATTTGAGCGGCTGGTGAAAGTAAGTTATAATTATCAGCTACGCGATCGATCAATTTTTGTATTCCTACTTGTATAAAAGGCAAATAAAATTCTTCAAATGGTACGGGATTTTCAGCCTCTAAATATCGATAAATACTCGGATCTTCTCTTGAAACATTAGTTTGCAGAACTTCTCTAAGAGTTTCTGCCCAAGAGGGGAGACATTTCTCGTCAGCAAGTTTAACAGCACCTAAAACCTGACGCACTTGATTGATATCTAAATTATCCCAGGCGAGGCGTTTAGAAAATTTATCCCAATCACCTTGAGTACACAAAAGACACCAATGCTCTAGGGTTAGATCGATACTTTTATCATTGGGTTGTAACGGATCTGGGATAAAGCTATCGCTTAAACGATCGTTTATTGTACTAGCTCTTTCTACGATGCTAATTAAATCTTGTTGAGTAACTTTCATTACCTCATTAACTAGGGGCGACCTTAAACAATCACTTTTTTACCGTAGCACTACGACAGCATTTAAGCGCGATCGTTACAAATTTGTAATTTTTGTAGAGGATGCTCTTGGCTCTGCTAGTATGATTTAAGTTTCTCTTCTCGTAAAACTTCTTGAAGATGATTTAACTGTAGCGGATAGAGACTACTTAATTTCTCCAAAAGATTTTTTTCAATAAATTCACATTGGTCTTCGGGGGTAAAACCACTTAGTCTAGAACGACAAATGTCTATCATAGCAGGCTGCACTTGGTTGTTTTTCAAAAAATCTATAAATCGAACGATTCTGTCCAGAATCTCATCCTCGGAAACTTTTAGCTTGCTGTTCATTCCTTCTAGTTCTGGGGAACTGAAAATCAAATAATACTTGCCATTTTCGACTTTACATTTTATCCCGCTTCCTAGTGAAAATCGTAAAAAGTGATGCTCGTTACCATTAAATGAATTGAATTCTTGTTCAGTTATTTCTACTTTACCTTGATAGTAAAGATGAGCTGGATTACAAGAAAAATAATCTAAATCAATGTCTAATACAACTGATGAGCTATTAATAAAATTATCGTTTGTCTGTAGAGTTTTCATCACCAGCTTTTTGAAACCTGGCTTAAAGAAAATCATAGGATCTTCTTGACAGTTGGTGTTAATTCTCATCATTGTACCTGCTCCTTTGTACGAATGAACGGCCATTAAACGTTCTGTTTCCTTGCCTTCATTGTTACTTTGATATAGCCAATCAACTCGGTCAAATATTCCCTGATAAACGGCTGGTACGATAAAATTAGCAATCGTAAGTTCGTTGCAGGTAAAATCGTATATATCCCTTAAATTACTATTGAGTGAATGAATGGAGTAATTAAATAAGGGAATGCTAAAATCTGAATGTTCATCTATGTGTAGTAAGGTATTATTATTTTTAGGAATAAGTTTATTGAGTAGGGAATAATGCCAAACGAAAAAGGCTTCGTGATGTTCTTCAAAAAGAAATACAGGAATGGCTGTCATGGTTGCTTATTTCTTAAAGTTTTATGTCAACAACCATTGGTTCTAACACAAGCTAGTCTATCTGTCAACGAGATAATTCAAAAATATATAAAACCTCTTTTTTATATTAAGAAAAATTTAGCTATTACCACTCTTCATTCCTATTTTGGCTATTGCTTTCCCAATCGTCTTGAGGAGGTTTAACAATTGGTTCTGGTTGTGGTTGTGGTCGCTCTTCTAGTTGACATTCATATTCTGGTTCTGGTTGAACTGTCAGCGGTTCTACAACTCGCGCGATCGCATCTTTTACGAAGGCTTTCATAAACTCCCCGCGCCGATTTAACTGAAACTGTCGCTGTACTACCTCGGCCATCCCACCATCACCCCAATCTTGATCGTGGCGAAAATATTCAATAAAACTCTTACCAGCAATCCGCGTCAAATAAGCAGCACTTACCCCTTGAATTGCCTTACCTACTAGAAAAGTGGCAATATTAAGCTGAAGGGCCGTTGTCACTAATTTAATCGCGCCTGCAACAATTCCTAAACTTGCTAAAGTTTTTGCTAGGGACATCGCCAATTCTCGCCCGCGCTCTATATTTAATTCAGTCCCGTAAATCTTGCCAATTTCTATTACCATTTGGGCATTCACGGCTGCTGTGGCTAATAAATCCACTACTGGCAAGGGCGTTACTGCAATTACTCCCGCACCGATCCACTGAAACCGCTCTACTACTTTATCCGCTTGTCGTCGCCGCTGGGCATCTATTAATTTGTGGGCTTCTTCTCCTAAACGCTGAGATTGTAGGAGAATGTTATCAGCAATTAAGTCTTTGCCTTCGGCTCGTAATAAAGCAGCCATGCGCCGAATTAATGGCATGATATCGGGTTCTGGTTTAAATCGGTCGCCGGATTCGAGGGTAATTTCTTGGGGGTTAGCTGCGATCGCGACTACATCCATGCTGCTGACGATGCCTTTCACCCGCTGCCTTAGCCGTGCGATAATGGTTTCTTTATCGCTATCAGGATAAAGGTCAGTTTTGTTGAAAACTACGAGCGATCGCTTGCCAATTTCTGCCAAAGTCCGCAGCGGTTCGTACTCAGATTTTCGCAAGTCGTTGTCTAAGACAAACAGTAATAAATCTGCTTCTGTCGCCAGTTGTCGCGCTAATTCTTCTCTCTGAGTTCCTGCAATTCCTGCTTCTAGAATTCCTGGCGTATCTGCGATTAAAATTTCTCTATCTAATCCTTTCAGCTTCAGGATATAAGTTTCTCCGACTTCCGTAGTGCCCATTGGTGCGCCTACTTGTCCCGCCATCCGGCCCACCAGTGCGTTAATTAGAGAGGTTTTGCCGGCGGAACCCGTGCCGAAAACTACTACTTCCACATTACCACGAGACAAACTGGCTTCGATTTCGCGCGATCGCGAAATTAAAGCTTGACGCGCTACCTCATCCTGAATTTGAGTCACCTGTTGGCGGAGAGCCCTCAAGGTTTCCTCAGCCGCCTCAACTTTAGCAGCCGGAACTTTTGGCTTTAACTGCGGTTTTGCTTGATTTTTCTTAGGGCGTTGTAGCAGCCTCCAGTAGTAGAATAAGGCAAAAATTAACATCCCCAAGAGGAAGATTAGCAGCAATAGCAGTAAATTCGCCAAAAATGGCGGCGCAGACCACGCAACTTGGCTATAAAGCCCAGTTAAGGACGTAATCAGCCAGATCATTAGCCCCAAGATGAGGCAAAAACCAGTAATAAGTATGAGGAGGCGAGACAAGGCCATGAACGGCTAGGACGAATAAAAGGCAGATGCTTTTAATTTTGGCATTCTTTAAGGGAAAGAGCGATGCCGAATGCTGGCTTCGCCTACGCACTTGGGGATAGTTACT
This sequence comes from Kamptonema formosum PCC 6407, assembly GCF_000332155.1. Classification (GTDB taxonomy): domain Bacteria; phylum Cyanobacteriota; class Cyanobacteriia; order Cyanobacteriales; family Microcoleaceae; genus Kamptonema; species Kamptonema formosum. Next base: position 1,525,948 of record NZ_KB235903.1, read on the forward strand.
TTAAACATAGCAAATGCTAGACCGTTATTGTTGGCGCGGTCGTCACCAAAATTTAACAGTGTCTGGAAACTCTAAAATATAGTTATTTTCTGTTTTAATTGGTAATTGGTAATTGCTAAACGTAAGGTGGGCGCTCGCCGCAAAAATCTTGTAACTGATGACTAATATGGTTTCGGCGAGCGCCCACCCTACTGTTGCATTGTAATTGTAATTATTAATTGTTGATTTTTATCAAGCTTGATTTTTCCCTGACTACCGACGATCGGGTTAAACATCAATCATCAAATTTTAACCGTACTAACGCTTAACCACACAATCCTAAACAATTAGAATACCGAGCGGCAGCTTTATATTAATATAAATATATTTGAGAATAATTCAAATAATTTAAGCAGCTACAGTTTCGATATGAGATTCAAGGTGTTTTTCAAAAGATTTGATGCTAATATTGGAAACAAACCTATATTTCCCCAAATCTGTTTCCTTCTTTTCCTCCTGATTAACTACAACCCACTTACCCGTTTTAGGATCGCGATAAGTTGTGAAGGGATTAGACTTTAATGGTTTATCGCAAGGCTTCATAATTTTTACCTCGATTCCTAGTTGAGAGCAATTTTTAGAAGTAGAACGTTATATTTTTAATAATCGCTTATTTGCTTTCGCTACTGCTGCGACACTTATCATAAACTTAAGTGATATTAATCCGTTATTTATGTGATTTATACCAATTCATATAGTGACGAAAATCACATCTACAAATAGAATTATATAGCCAGAAAAAAGCAGCCGATTAGGACTGCATCTAGGAGAAAACCTTGATATTAAAATTGGATAAAAATTGGGAATTAGTAATAGACCATCTTAACACCAATAGATCGCCTATTTGTTAGAAATATCAGAGAATTTGTTAGTCAACAAGTAAGTAGTTAGGCTAATCGCATCAAAATCTCTAAAGTGCTGATTTGTTGTATTTTGTGTTGAGTTGTTTTGTTTTGAGGTACTAGAGTAAAGCGAATTGCGGTAGTTTGGGCGGGGTAGATGATTAATTCCATGATGGCTGCTCCTGAACTTTATGTTTTAAATTTACCCCCTTGTTCAGTAGCAAAGACTTAGAAGCGTGTCAGTATCTTAACTTGTACATTGATTGTCCGGGTTAGGGGGTGAAGCCATTAGGTAGAACTCTAAGCCTTACGCAGCAAGTAAAAAACATCCTATTGGCAGTGCAGTCAGAACAGGATCGAGAGTAGGACAGTTGAGCAACTGGCACTCCAAATCTATAGCAGGAGGCAGAAGGCAGAAGGCAGAAGGCAGGAGGAAAATACAATAGTAGACATGGTTTGGGCGATCGATAATGTCCTAACCGTACCCTTCTTCCGTCTTCCTGAGCATCGTAGCCCCTAGCCCCTAGTCCCTCTTAAACCGCCTTGGCGGTTGCTATATTTGGTTTGAGTGGCACACAAAAACCATGTTTCCGTCCGTTTGGAAACATGGTTTTTTAAGGAATTATTTAAAATTGCACTTCTCAACAGTCTTAAACTACGATCTTAATTTAGACAGTGGAGGCAACGAAGATTAGAACGCCTACTAGAACTGCGCCTACGATCGCTTGGATGATGTAGTTCCGCTGTTGACTCTTGTTTGGAGCCTCAGCTTGGTACATCTTCGGTTCTTTCGCAAAGTTGTTCAGTCGTCCACCTTCTTCTTCGATATAGGGCATGAGTAAAAATCCTTAGTTCTTGATATCCCTCAACTTTAACAAAAATGTGTACAGCAGAGGGATTTTTTAGCTTACTTAGAGGCGATCGTACCAGTGAGGGGGGAAGAGGCGATCGCATAATCTTTAACTGGCATTCTGCCCGCTAAATAGGCCAAACGCCCTGCTTCTGCGGCCATTCCCATCGCTTTCGCCATTGCGGGGGCATTTTTTGCTAATGCGATCGCAGAATTGATCAGCAACGCCCCAGCCCCCATCTCCATCGCCAAAGCCGCCTCACTTGGGGCTCCAATTCCGGCATCCACTACCACAGGAATCTTCACTGTGTCAATAATTATCTGAATGTTCGCAGCATTTTTTATCCCCTGTCCCGAACCAATTGGGGAACCCAAAGGCATCACTGTCACGCAGCCAACTTCTTCTAAACGTTTTGCCAACAATGGGTCAGCATTAATGTATGGTAATACCGCAAAACCTTCTTTCACCAATTGCTCTGCTGCTTCTAGCGTACCGATGGGATCTGGTAGCAGATATTTAGCATCGGGGATCACTTCCAATTTAACAAAATTATTGTCTTCTTGACCCAGAAGTTTTGCCATTTCTCGCCCTAATCGAGCTACTCGAATTGCATCTTCAGCAGTTTGACAACCCGCCGTATTTGGCAACATCCAAATTTTACTCCAATCTAATGCCTCTGCCAACCCTTCATGTCCAGGTGCTTTAGTTTGCACTCGCCGCACTGCGACGGTGACAATTTCACAACCAGAAGCGGCAATACTTTGCTGCATTTCCTCAATACTGCGATATTTGCCAGTACCCGTCATTAAGCGCGATTTGAAAGTCTTTCCTGCAATAACTAGGGGATTGTCGAGAGTGTAGGTAATTGATTTTTCTAATGTTTGCATTTGTGTATCTCCTAAGATTTTTAACTTGGGGCAACAGTCTCTTGTGCATCACCAAAAATGGCATATTCTAGTGCATTTTCATGTTGCTGTCTCCCTCCGAGCATCTTCTCTAATTCCCATCCTTCCTCTATCGTTAAATCCTCTCTTTCAACAGCATAGATAATTTGCCCCAATATAATTAACTTTGCTTCTAGAGGCATCTTATTATTTAATCCTTTTTGAATGAGATATTCAAAATCTTTCAACACGCTTTCCATCCATCCACTCCTGTCTGCTTATTGTTTGTGTTTCTCCACTTCTGTCGATCCACATCATACTTTGAATTTGATAGTTTACATCCCACTCTAATGCTCTTTGAATCCCAGCATTGATTTTTTTAACATCGTACTCATCTCGGTTAATATGGTATACAACTACCATTGCTCCTTTACGCCTTGCATCTCTCAAACCATCTTGAACTCTATCCTTAAGATTTGCGGTCTCCTGCGTTAACTCCTTAAACTCCCAGACTTCTCCATCAATATTAGCATCTGGGGTCTTTACCCCCTCTGCTGCTCGTTCGCTCAAGAGTATAACCCTCTTCCCCATTTTAGCCAAAACTTCAGCAACAAATCTTTCCGAATCATTAAGATTATGTTCTGAGTGAACCAGCACAAACCCACCAGCGCCCTCATCAAAATAATACCGCTGATATTCTAATTCTGCATTATAATAGATTTCTTTACTTTGCTCAATATACTCTAAGTTCATATTACCAAAGAAGGGACTACGATGCTCAGTACTAGGGACTAGGGAAAGAGGAAGAAAGGAAGAGATGGGGAAGGTACCAAATACCAAATACCAATTACCAATTACCAATTACCAATTACCAATTACCAATTACCAAATTATTTAAGATTGCGAATCAAATACATATCAAGTTCACCTTTATTTTTAGCAGAAATCTTACCTCGATATTCGCATTCACAAAAATCTTTAACTAACTCAAACGTTGCACTAGAAATATTGATATTTCCAGGTATCCCCGAAGATTCCATTCGAGAAGCAGTATTAACCGTATCTCCCCAGACATCATAGGCAAACTTCTTATTACCAATTACCCCAGCCAATAAAGGCCCTGAATGAATGCCAATACGGATTGACCAATAAGAAATATTTTGTTGAGACTTCTGCATTTTTCGTAACTCCATAAACTGTTGAATTTCTAAGGCCGCAAGCACGGCATCAAAAGCGTGATTTGGGTTCGGCTTGGGAATTCCTGCTGCACACATATAACTGTCACCAATTGTCTTCAATTTTTCCAGAGAGTATTTATCCACCACGCGATCGAAATAAGAAAAACAATAGTCAAGTTCATCAACCAACTCTCGTGGAGTCATTTTTTCAGATAACTGAGTAAAGCCTTTAAAATCAGTAAATAAAACCGAGACGCATTCATAATAAACTGGTTCCACTTTACCGTTATTTTTGAGTTCATCGGCAATGTCAACTGGTAGCACATTTAAGAGTAATTGGTCAGACTTACGCTTTTCTGCCTCAAGTTCAGAATATAGCCTATTAATCTCTTTAAATCGTTCCGCATTGCGGATAGCTGATGATAGTTGTAACGCTAAAAGATAGCCAATTCGTAAATCTTCTTGAGTATAAGCTCGTGGAGTAGTTGTAGCAAAGTTAATGGTTCCTAAAACCTTACCTTCACTTTCTAAAGGAATGATAATTTGGGAAGCATAGTCAGATAAAATAGAAGTAAGACATTTTTCCTGAATTAATTGAGATTGACCTGTTTTAAAAGCTTTTTTGATCGGGCCACCTTCTGGGAGTTCAGTAATATCTACATTTATAGGCTTACCAAATAAAGTGGTACAACTATGAGTGCTCTGTAGGCAAACACTACAGTGTTCAAAGTCTAGCAACCATTTGGCTTGCTTGCCTACTACTCGCAAAATCTGACCTATATCGAGAGTACGATTAATGGCAGTAGCAATTTCATTAACTGCGGAAATACGGATCGAAAGCGCTTGAGCTTCTGCTAACAGGCGGCGGGCTGTTAGCAGAAGTTCTTCTCTGTCTTGATCTTCTAGCCGCTCACCCATAATAAGGGTATAAGATATAGATTATAAAGCATCTATTTCTAGGGCAATGGCATCAGTATATCGGTTGACAAAGCTAAATAGATCTGCTGTGGCAATAATCTCAAAGATTTCGGCATCATCTAGCCCTAAATCCCGTAAGTTTTGGTAATCAGCTTCTGTCATTTCCTGGGGTTTAGTAGCAGCTTGCAAACCAAAGCTAATTAAGGCTTTATCGCGTTTGGGTAAAGGGCAATTAGCAAAGTCAGAAACCAGGGTTCGCAGGATTTCTTCGCTCATTCCTAAAGCTGATAGTCCGTGCAGGTGTACTTTGAGGGCGTATTGACTATTATTGGCTTGGGAAATAGCAACACCTACCATTTCTTTAAGCGTCCGGGGTAAGTCTCCTTCCAAGATTGTCGCCCGGAACTTTTTCCAATTTGCTTCTAAGATATCAGGGTTGATTGCCATAGACTTGAAGAGGTTAGGAATAATTCCGAATCCTAATTCTGCCAATATTTCTTCGTAAACTGCCTTAGCTTTTGGATCGGTAAGTTGGTCGTACTCTATGATTGGAAAATGTGCCATGAGGGTTGTAAGTTTTACTACAGTTAATTTTGATTAGGGCTTACAGCATTTCTTCTGTAACGCCGCCCTCTGGGCGGTTTCTTGACCGCCCAGAGGGCGGCGTTACAAGCAATATTAGCTTTAGCCCTATTTAATGATGAGGCGCACCACTGTCAGCAAATCGTGAATAGTGAAAATGACTGAGTAGCGGATCTGATTTGTGCTGCTCAATCCAATCTGCAATCATTATAGCAGTTACTGGAGCCAATAATATACCGTTGCGGTAATGGCCAGTTGCTAATGTTAGATTATCCCAAGCACTATAACCAAGAATCGGCAATTCATCAGGTGTTGCAGGGCGAAATCCCCACCAAAACTCTTGAATTAGATAGTGTTGTAATTCAGGATAAAGCCGGATAGCTCTGCTTAGTAAAGCTTGGATTCCCCAAGGTGTATTACCAGGAGTGAAATTTACGTTTTCGCTAGTTGCTCCAATGATAATTTGACCATCTTTACGCGGAACAATGTAACTTTCATCACCAAATAAAACCATCTGAAGCTGCTGAATGATAGGAGGAGTTTCTGGTGGGGGACATACTGAAAGCATTTGTCCCTTTTTAGGATAAACAGGTACAGGTAATAACTGATTTGACCAAGCACCTGTTGCTAAAATATAATGATTAGCTTGTAATTCTCCGCTGGATGTTTTAACTCCTAAAACTTTAGTGCCACTGCGAATTATTTCTTCTACCCTTTCTTGGGAAATGTCAATTTTTAATTTCTTGGCTGCTATCTGGAGTGTCTGAAATAAAGCACGGTTATCGACTTGAGCATCATTAGGATACCACCAACCCCCAATTATTTCATTGCTTAATCCAGGTTGGTGTTGATGAATTGCATCTTTGTCTAACCATTGACTGTTAAGTGTTAACTGTTTGTTGTAAGTTACTTCCGGTTGTTCATAAACTGGTGATAAAATTCCACAAGGCCAGTATCCAGTTGTTAACCCAGTAATTGTTTCTAGTTTACCAATCCATTCTGGGTATAATGCCCGACTTTGCAAACACAAATCCAGCATTGGACTTGGGGGGATATTTTCAGCTTGCGGTGCTAGCATTCCAGCAGCAGCAGTTGCAGCCGCTTGGTGTGATTCGCTGCTGAGAATAGTGACTTGAGCCCCTCGCAATTTTAATTCTATGGCTAGCGAGAGACCAATTATGCCACCACCAATAATTAGAATGTCAGTAAGTATTTCGCCCAAAATTTCCTCAAAAAAGTTATGATAATCTATGTAAAATGATGCAGCCAAGGGTAAAGAGGACTTACGCACTCCGACCAAAAAAACTAGATTTTCGATCGAATCTGGGATGTTCTAACGAAGTATTTTCGTGAAAAACTCTTGGTTGAGCGAAGTCGCAACCCGGTTTCTGATCCCATGAGCGTAAGTCCAGTAAATTTCAAGAGATTTTTTGCTGAGCTACACACCTTGTCGGATCTCCCTAAGAGATAAGTCTATCCTTGGGCTGTCCACACGGTGCCAGAACCTTGGCCCCATAAGCCGTCATATTTTGTCACCTTAATGTCACCTAAAACTTGAGTTTGGCAGGATAAGCGGCGATTAGACGTGGGAGAATGAGGAGGGAGTGAGAGCCTGGTTTTTTCGCGCCAAGAGGGTTCGGAAACTTCTCCCTCTACCTCGACGGCGCAAGTACCGCAGGTACCCAGTCCGTGACAGTTGACGATCGCAGCCTTGCCATTGTAGACGGCGATGTCATTTTTCAGTAACACCTGACGCAGATTAGCTCCGCGATCGCACTCTATCGTTTTCCCTTGAGCTCGTACTGTTACCATACAGATTCACCAAAATAGACCTATATGTTAATTTTCCTACATTTTGTTACAGTTATTTAAAATATGGCTAATAGCTAATGGCTAATGGCTAATGGCTAATGGCTAATGGCTAGTGGCTAATTGCTAATGGCTATAGGACTTACGCAAAGAAACCGGGTTTTTATGAAAAATCAAGATTTGAAAACTAGAGATATAAGAAGAAACCCGGTTTCTGATCTCAGTTAACAGTTAACAACCAACAACTAACAACTAACAACTAACAACTAACAACTACCCAATGACACAAAATACTTCTAACAAACTGTGGATATACGATACTACTCTGCGAGATGGGGCTCAGCGAGAAGGCTTATCTCTTTCTCTTGAAGATAAACTGCGAATTGCTCATCAGTTAGACGCTTTAGGAATTCCCTTCATTGAAGGTGGATGGCCGGGGGCAAATCCTAAAGATGTACAATTTTTCTGGCGGCTCAAAGAACAACCCCTGACTCAAGCAGAAGTGGTTGCATTTTGCTCTACTAGAAGACCCGGAACAAAGGCCTCTGAAGATGAATTATTCCAGCCAATTCTATCCGCAGGTACGCGCTGGGTAACGATTTTTGGAAAATCTTGGGATCTTCACGTTACTGAAGGTCTAAAAACTACTTTAGAAGAAAATTTGGCGATGATTCAGGACTCCATCGAGTTCCTTCGCTCTCAAGGTCGTCGCGTTATTTACGATGCCGAACACTGGTTTGATGGCTATAAACATAATCCTAATTATGCTCTTAAAACCTTACGAGCAGCGGCTTTGGCTGGGGCTGAATGGCTCGTACTCTGCGATACCAATGGCGGTACTTTACCCGATGAAGTTAGCTCTGTTGTGGAGAATGTTGTCAAGGCTTTCCCGGAACTAGGGATTGAAGAAGATTTTCATCAAGGCAAAATCCAATTAGGAATTCACACTCACAATGACTCAGGAGTTGCTGTTGCTAATGCTTTAGCGGCTGTGAGATCGGGAGCGCGGATGGTGCAGGGAACTATTAACGGTTACGGGGAACGCTGCGGGAATGCTAATCTCTGCTCGTTAATTCCTAATTTTCAGCTAAAAATGGGTTATTCTTGTATTCAAAATGAGCAACTGAAAAAACTAACTCAAGCTAGCCGTTGGATTAGTGAAATTGTCAATCTTGCTCCTGACGATCACGCACCTTTTGTAGGTCTTTCTGCCTTTGCACATAAAGGTGGAATTCATGTTTCTGCTGTTGAACGTAACCCTCTAACTTATGAGCATATTCAGCCAGAACAAGTAGGTAATTTGCGACGGATCGTGATTTCCGATCAGGCGGGTTTAAGTAATGTTTTAGCTAAAGCTCGCAGTTTTGGGATTGAACTAGACCGCAAAAATCCCGCTTGTCGCCAAATTTTAGACCGTTTGAAAGAGTTAGAAAATCAGGGTTATCAGTTTGAGAGTGCTGAGGCTTCTTTTGAGTTGCTAATGCGCCAAGCTTTGGGAAAGCGGCCCCACTTATTTGAAATTAAAGGCTTTCAAGTTCACTGCGATAAGGGGGTGGGAGATGTTGTCAATTCCTTGGCTACAGTTAAAGTTGCTGTTAAGGGTGAAGATATTTTGGCGGCGGCTGAGGGAAATGGCCCCGTTTCGGCTTTAGATGCGGCTTTGCGTAAGGCGCTGACGAATTTTTACCCTGCGATCGCACAATTTCACCTCGCAGATTATAAAGTCCGGATTCTTGATGGCGGTGCAGGTACATCTGCTAAAACCCGTGTTTTAGTCGAGTCTAGCAATGGTCAAACTCGCTGGATGACTGTAGGGGTGTCCACGAATATCCTTGATGCTTCCTATCTGGCAGTAGTTGAGGGTTTGGAGTATGGTTTGCTGTTGGATAGTCAGGCGATCGCTTGCCATACGACATGATCGAGGGGAATGGGAGATGGGGGGGAATGGGGAGGATGAGGGAGATGGGGAGATAGGGGAGATGGGGAGATGGGGAGGATGGGGGAGATGGGGGAGGATGGGAGATTTATCTCTGTTCTCCCTATTCTGATTCTTGATTTCTCAATTATTATTCAATTAGGAATTAGCAATTAACAGGATATGTCTTGATTTAACTGAAAAACTCTATAATCAGGGATTACCATTTTTACTGTCATCTACAATTGGTAATCTTAAATTAAAAATTAAAAATAGCGCCTTCTGATGCCATTTTTAATTTTTAATTTTTTTTAAAGTACACCAAAGGGGTGCAACTTTTCCTACATTTACGTTCAAAGAAGAGTAGAAGAGGAGAGCAAGAGAATTTCTCCTTGTTCCTTGTTTCTTGTTCCTTTGGCTAAGGTCTATCATGTTGACTTATTCTGCAATTCAGGCTATCGATCGCCATCCCTTAACTGCGTCGCCTTCCACGCCAACTCAAATGGCGATCGCGATGATGGCTCAAACTCAGGCTAGTTGTGTGTTAGTCGTAGAACCAGTAGGAGAGGATTGGAAATTACTAGGAATATTCACGGAACGGGATGTCGTGCGAATAGCGGCGGCTGGATTAGTAGAATCTACTCTGGCAAGTGCAATCGATCGAACTCTAGTTACTATTAAAGAATCGGAATTACCCGATATTTTTGCGGTACTAAACTTGATGGCTAGCCATCAGATTTTTCATTTGCCAATACTAGATGATGCAGGTTTTTTGGTAGGTGCGATCGAACAATCAAATTTGCTGAAACTTTTAGGATCTGAAGATTATTTAACTGCTAAAGAGGCACAGAGAAAAAGTGAAGAACACAATTTATTAATTTTAAATGCACTCCCAGATTTAATATTTATGGTGAGTGCCGATGGTACTTATTTAGATGTCAAATCAGGAAAAGATGAAGATTTGCTGTTGCCGAGACAAGAGTTAATTGGCAAGAAAGTTGAGGCAGTATTACCATCGGCACTAGCTACTATGGTAATGGCATCAATACAGCAAGCAATTAGCACAAGTCAGGAACAAAATTGTGAATATGAACTGATACTTAATAGTAAAAAGTACAATTTTGAATCACGGATTTTAGCGACTAATGAAGCAGAAGTTTTAATCATTATCCGCAATATTACAGAGCGTAAGCAAGCAGAGTTAGAACGGGATCGCTTTTTTACTATCGATATTGATTTACTTTGCATCGCTGGGAGAGATGGTTATTTCAAACGAGTGAATTCAGCTTTTGAAAAAGCTCTGGGATACAGCATAGAAGAATTACTAAAAACGCCTTTTATTGAATTAGTTCACCCTGAAGATAGAACTAGCACCCTTGTAGAAGTAGAAAAATTAATGAATGGGATTGTGAATGCACGCTTTGAGAACCGCTACCGCTGTAAAGATGGTTCATACAAGTGGCTTTCGTGGAATTCTACACCTTTTAGAGAAGAAGGATTGATTTATGCGATCGCGCGAGATATTACTGATAGTAAACAAGTTCAGGATGTCATTACTGAAGAAAGAGAACGGTTTCGGCAAATGGCAGAAACTATCGATCAAGTCTTTTGGATGACCGATCCCCAGAAAAATCAGTTTCTCTACGTTAGTCCCGCTTTCGAGCAAATTTGGGGAATTACTTGTTTAGAAGTTTATGAAAATCCGCAATTGTTTTTTGAGTTTATTCATCCAGAAGATCGCGATCGCGCTATCGGCGCAGTAGAAACACAGATTCAGGGTGAATACGATCGAGAATACCGGATTATCAGGCGGGATGGGTCAGTACGCTGGATTCACGATCGCGCTTTTCCGATTAGAAATTCCTTGGGAGAAGTCTACCGCATTGTGGGGGTTGCAGATGATATTACCGATCGCCACTATGCCAAAGTAGCTTTATACGAACGCGAACAACAATTTCGCGTTACCTTTGAACAAGCAGCAGTTGGCATCGCTCATGGAGGTTTAGACGGTGAAATGCTGCTGGTTAATCAAAAATATTGCGATATTTTGGGGTATCCCCATGAAGAAATGATAACGAAGAGTTACCTGGAAATTACCCACCCAGATGACCTCCATCTTGACAATGATTATATGCGACAGTTAATCGCAGGCGAAATCCCCTATTTTTCGCTGGAAAAGCGTTACATTCGCAAAGATGGGAGTTGTGTCTGGGCGAATCTAACTGTGTCACTATTGCGATCGCCCGATGGTACGCCACAATACAATATGGCCGTAATTGAAGATATTAGCGATCGCAAACAAGCCGAAGCTGCTTTGCAAGCAAGCGAAGAACGTTGGCAATTAGCACTTAAAGGTAGTAATGATGGTATTTGGGATTGGGAGATAAAAACTGGTGAAGTATTTTACTCCCCGCGCTGGAATGAGATATTAGAAGATCCCGACGGTGCGATCGCTAACAACTTAGATGAATGGTCAAACCGCGTCCATCCTGATGATATTGATGCAGTTCGGAGCGCGATCGCCGACCACTTTGCCAAAAAAACATCCTTTTACATCACAGAACACCGCATACAGTGCAAAAACGGTAATTATAAATGGATTCTACACCGAGGTCGCGCTACCTGGGACGAAGCCGGAAACCCATTAAGAATGGTAGGTTCCGCCACTGACATCACCGATCGCAAACAAGCCGAACAACAGCGCAGCGAATTAATCGCCTCACTCCAAGAAGCCAGAGATGCCGCAGAAGCCGCAACTCGCGCTAAGAGCGAATTCTTAGCCAATATGAGCCACGAAATCCGTACCCCCATGAACGCCGTCATCGGCATGACCAGCTTACTACTAGACACGCCACTCACACCCGAACAGCGCGATTTTGTCGAAACAGTACGCACCAGTGGCGACGCATTACTGGCACTGATTAACGATATTCTCGACTTCTCCAAAATTGAAGCCGGTAAGTTGGAATTAGAAGAGCAACCCTTTGACCTTCGCGACTGCATCGAGGCCTCGCTTGATTTACTTGCTCCCAAAGCCGCTGAAAAAGGTTTAGACCTAGCCTACATCATTGACGGCGACGTTCCCAGCACCATCGTGGGAGACATCAGCCGACTACGCCAAATCTTAGTTAATTTGCTCAGCAACGCCGTGAAATTCACAGCAAAAGGCGAGGTAGTGGTTTCTGTAACTGCCAGAAATGGGGGAGCGGGGGAGATGGGGAGCGGGGGAGGCAGGGGAGCGGGGGAGGATGGGGAGCGGGGGAGGATGGGGAGCGGGGGAGCGGGGGAGCGAGGGAGCAGGGGAGCGGGGGAGATGGGGAGAATTACTGACTCTTTTAACTCAAAACCGCGAAATGCTGCCGATCGCGAAGTGTTGCCAGAAACAAAGCAAACTGAAACTATCTCTCAAAACTGCGTTGATGGAGCCTACTCACAGAATTTGCCGTTACACTCCCAACGAAACAATTTCAACAGTTCCCATCCTTCTGGCTTCTACGAAATTCACTTCGCCGTCAAAGATACTGGGATTGGTATTCCTGCGGAGAAAATGAACAGACTATTTCACTCCTTTTCTCAAGTAGATGCCTCTACCACCAGACAATACGGCGGTACTGGTTTGGGATTAGCGATCAGCAAACGCCTATGCGAAATTATGGGTGGGACAATGTGGGTTGAAAGTGGCAACGCAGAAGGAGGGGGGGAGCAGGGGGGCAGGGGAGCAGAGGCGCAGGGGGGCAGAGGAGCAGAGGAGAGATTTCTGTCTTCTATCTCCCCCATCTCCCCCGCTCCCTCGCTCCCCCCCTCCCCCGCTCCCCCCTCTCCCCCGCTCCCCATCTCCCCAAGGTTCCACATTTCATTTCACGATCGAAGCATCTGAGGCCCCGAGTCAGCGACGGCTGTACCTCAGTGGCGTACAACCGCAACTAAATGGTAAGCGGGTGCTGATTGTCGATGACAATGCTACGAATCGGCAGATTTTGCGGCTGCAAACTCAGAAATGGGGAATGATTTCCCAGGAAGCGGCCAACGGTACCGAAGCTCTTAATTGTTTGAGTCAGTCAGAACTCTATGACTTGGCAATTCTGGACGTGCAAATGCCTCAAATGGACGGCCTGACTCTGGCATCGGAAATTCAGAAGTCCGATCGGATAAGGCGGATGCCGATCGTGTTGTTAACTTCCATCAATTGTATGGTAGGAAGTGCTAATGCTGTTTGTTTGACTAAACCGATTAAACCTTCTCAACTTTATGAGGTGCTACTGAGTGTTTTAACTGGGCAAATTCGAGTCCGAGAGAGCGATCGCACACCTTCGTTAACTTTAAATCCAACACCTTCGGCGCTGAGGATTTTGCTAGCAGAGGACAATCTGGTGAATCAGAAAGTCGCACTACGAATTCTGGAACGATTAGGCTACCGCGCTGATGTCGCGAACAATGGTTTAGAAGCGCTGGAAGCTTTGCAACATAAAACTTATGATACTGTGTTGATGGATGTACAGATGCCAGAGATGGATGGTTTGGAAACTGCTCGTTACATTAATCAGCATTGGCCGATACAACGGCGACCTCGAATTATTGCGATGACTGCGAACGCCATGCAGGGCGATCGCGAAAAATGTTTGGAAGCTGGTATGGATGATTATATCAGTAAACCCATTCAGTTTACAGAACTAATTCAAGCTTTATCTCAGTGTCAATCTCTTGACGGCTTATCGGCTAAAATTGGTGTAAATCTAACAGTAGAAGCAATCGATCGCAAACTTTTACAGTCACTTTTTCCGATTGATAACCAAGATGATTTAGATTTTTTAAATGATGTAATAGATAGCTATTTAGCCGATACGCCTAAACAATTACAAGCTTTGCAGGAAGCGGCCTCCCGTTCTGATGCGATCGCCCTGCAACGAACGGCTCACACTCTTAAGTCTACCAGCAGTAACTTTGGTGCTAGAACTCTCTCAGAACTTTGCAAAGCCTTAGAGTCTAAGGCGGGAGCTATTGCTCAAGGTAATAACGTTAGTGCGTCTCTAGAAATGCAGGAGATGGTATCACAAATTGAATCTGAATATGAAAGAGTGAAGGAAGCCCTTTCAAATTTGGATTTTAAGTTGTAAATTGTATGAGAAGATTAATGTTAAATAGGGTAGCATAAAAAATGACTATTGAACCGGAAATCAAAAACAACGAAGCACTTACAAAATCTGAAATATCGCCTGAGCAAGAAAAGGAAGCCTTCAAACTAAAAAACAATTTGCAGGTATTACTTGACAGCTTTAATCGGATCGCTGCCATTTCCGACTCTGTTGAACAGGAGTATGCAATCAATCAGGAAGCAAAACAGTTGGACATCTCGCCGGAGAGCTACCGTCGGATGTTTGAAAATTACGGCAGGCCCAAAAAAGCTCCATCAAAGTTCGATCCGGTAATCAAACCCGTGTCCATCGCTGATAAGAAAGTTGGAGATTTTATTGCCTGGTTTCAAAGTATATCTATTTTTAAATTAACCACAGTTTTTAGCGAAATCACCCTTTTGGTAGCGATGCTATCATTTTTTGTAGACGCTCCCCGGCGGCACCAAGAAGCTATCAATGACGCTCAGCAAGTCGTTCAATCTGCTAAAGAAAAAACATATTCTCAAGGAAGAATAGATGCTTTAACTGATTTGAATAAATATTGCGTAAGCGTCACAGGGGTGAGTGCAGTTAAGGCAGAATTGAAGGGGATTGAACTCAATAATTGCTATGTATACCCAGAACTTGGGGAAATTTTTAGTCAGTGGCCGCCGCTGCTTTCAAAATATCGAGGATTTGACCTTTCCTATGCAAATCTTGAAGGCGCTAATCTGGAAGGAGCTAACCTCAAAAATATAGATTTCCGAGGAGCGAATTTGGCAGGTGCTAACTTGGTGGCAGCGAATTTGGCAGGTGCTAATTTGGCAGGAGCAAATCTGAAAGGTGCTAAACTTTGGAGAGCAAATCTGGAAGGTGCTAATTTAGAAAATAGCAATCTCCAGAACAGCGGTCTTGGTAGAGCTAACCTTCGGAAAGCGAATTTTCAAGGAGCTAATCTGAGTGGTGCTAAGATTTATTGGAGCAATATTCAGGGAGCTAATTTTTCCCGAAGCAATCTTCAGGGAGCTAATTTTAGCAGATCTAAGCTTCAAGGAGCTGACTTATATAGGGCTAACCTCCAAGGAGCTTCTTTCCGCCATACCGATCTTCGAGAGGGTACTAATTTCCGGGAAGCTGAACTCAAGGGTGCGGATTTTAGAGAAACAAACTTTTGGTCAACTCATCAACTTAAAAGAGGAAAAAATTGGGAACAAGCCTTCAAAAATATAAACTGGGAATTGCAAGCCAGACAAAAGCCGCAAAAAACTTTCCAAATTGGGTTAATAAAAGGTACTAAGGGAAGTTTGTTTACATCATACCAGAAAGGGATGGAAAAAGCGGCGGCAGCTCGGAACATTAAAATTGTTGCTGTAGATTCGGACACTGGGGTTGAGATAGAAGCTCAAACTATTAGAGAATTAGTTACTGCTGGAACTGATGCAATTGTGCTGTTACCAGAAGATCCTAACGCTTCTAAGACTGCGATTCAAGAAGCTTACGAGTCTGGGGTTGCAGTTGTGACAGTTGGGGCTTGTCTGAATGAATTAGAAGCTAATAGATACGTCTTTGCTTGTTATCGCTGCGATCGCTACCAGATGGGCTACGACTCAGGTGATTACTTGGCAAAATGGGTGGAGAAAAAAATGTCTGGAAAGGAGGTAAATATCGGTCTGTTAGACAATGCCTCTTATGATAGTTATTACCCAACTATTCAGGGTTTTTATGCTGCAATGAAAGCATCCAATATCCGCTGGAACGAGGTAGCTTCTACTAATGCAGCACTGCGTTCGGATTTACCAGAGGTAAAGCAAATGTTGCAAGACCATCCAACAATTAATATTCTGTGGGGAGGTTCTAACGCCGCTACTGATGTTGCTCTTCAAGCAGTGGATGAGTTGAATTTAGAAGGTAAAGTATTTGTATTTGGAATGTCAAATTTGACTGAGGATAAAGCGGAGCTATTGCTCAACCCTAACCACCCGTTGGAGTTAATTATCGACCAGTCTGGGCGGAAGGTTGGCTATGAGGCTGCTAAGACTGCGATCGCAATTCTGAATGGGGATGTCACGGGTTACAAATTCCACTTAGTAAAACATCGGCTCTTTAAGCAAGATGACAACGAAAGCATTCGCCAGTCCTTAAATGCAATTGAAAAGTCTAGTGGAGGTGATTAAGCATTTATTCGTTAAGGATTTAAAAAGTCTAAATGTTCGCCGGGGAGCGATCGCAACTTCTCCACCGATCCTTCCAGCTTCAAGCGACCTCGATCTAACATTACAATCCAATCAGCTCGATTAATCACTCTCGGCCTGTGGCTAATCAAAATCGTAGTTTTCCCCCAGCGGTGCAGTAATAACTGTTCCAGCACTTGAGTTTCAGTCGCGGGATCTAGCCCAGCAGTAGATTCATCTAAAATCAAAATTGGTGGGTTGTTGACAATGGCGCGTGCGATCGCTAATCTTTGTCGCTGACCCCCAGAAATATTCGCGCCAAATTCCCCCAAAATAGTTTGATATTTCTCAGGTAATTTGCTAATAAATTCATCAGCACCAGCAATTTTACAAGCTTTAACAATCTCTTCAAAGGGAACCTCTGGATTTCCTAAACGGAAATTTTCTAAAATAGACCTACTCCAAAAATGTGCTTCTTGAGGAACTAAAACCACCTGCTTTCTAAGACAATCGAGAGAAAGGTCTTGCAAATTATAAATACCGATTCTAATATTGCCAGATTGCAAGGGATACAAACCAGCAATAATTTTAGCTAAGGTACTTTTTCCACAACCAGAAGGGCCAATCAAAGCAATCGCTTGACCACCTGGTAAAGTAACAGAGAAATCTTCTAGCAAGTCAATTCTACCAGGGTAATGAAAATTAATACTACTACAAACAATATTATGGCGATTGGTAATGTCTACAAAAGGTTTATCAGCGTCACCTTGGGTTTCTGGCGTAGCATCGATCACTTCCGCTAAGCGACTTGTCGCAGTCTGAACGCGGGTAATTTCATCAGCAAATCCTACTAATGTATTCACCCACGTTGTCACATTTTGATTCATGCTGATAAAAGCTAGCAATTGACCGATACTCAATTCTTTATTAATCACTAATCCGCTGCCTAGCCATAGTAAACCAATACTACCTGAACTACTGACAAATCCCGAAAAAATATTATTGATAATCCCAATTTGCATAGTACGGAAGGTAAGATTTGCTAGACGACCAAAGCGGCTTTGTAATTCTTCCCAAAATTGTTGAGTGCTGCTAGTAGTTTTCAGAGTTAAAGCACCTTTAAAAGTTTCGACCATCACACCTTGCGTTTCAGCTTCTAAAACCAATAAACTACGAGTTTTTTGTCTGAGGATAGGGAGAAAAGCTAGAGTTGATAATGTCATTAAAACTGCTACGATTGTAGCCGCAAAGGTAAGCTGTACGCTATACATGAGCATAAAAGCTAAGGAAACTATAGCCATAAAAAACTGGCTAGGTAAACTCACCAATACTTCCGAAGCCAATTGATTAATTTCTTGGATATCGTTTAATCTACTAATGATTTCGCCGCTACGTCTGGATTCATAGAAACTTAAAGGCAATCGGAGAAACTTGCGTCCGAATTCCATCACTAATCCTAGTTCTAGGCGTTGGGAAAAGTGGGCAATTAAATTTGACTGCACTAATTCTAAGCTGCTACTGAAAATGTTCATAATTACAACTGCGATCGCCACACTAGCTAGCAGTTGAGTATCGCCGCGAACGAGGACATCATCAGTGAGAATTTGAATCAGAAAAGGCGAAGCAATGGAAAGCAAACCTAAGACAATGTTCAGTATCAATGCTTCAATTAAAACTTTTCGATAAGTCCAAGTTCGCCTGAGCCACCTTTGTAGAGAACTTGCCGATTGCTGGTCATAATTATGGGCAAAAAATCTA
This sequence comes from Kamptonema formosum PCC 6407, assembly GCF_000332155.1. GTDB lineage: Bacteria > Cyanobacteriota > Cyanobacteriia > Cyanobacteriales > Microcoleaceae > Kamptonema > Kamptonema formosum. The sequence goes on from NZ_KB235903.1 coordinate 1,544,006, forward strand.
TCTGGATCTGGTTCGAGGAGCAAGCAAACCCAATCTGTCCAACCTTCGATTAACTCTTGTTTAGAAATGTAGCGGATTCCTACTGCGGGATCTGCGATCGCATATTTTTTCCCCTGCTTACCATACAAAACTATCCAGTGAGTACCATACCAGTGAATAATTGCTGGTAAAGGTGCTCCATCGAGCTGGTCTAAAATAGTAGGTGCTGCTCGTACAGAGCGCGCATTAAAACCAATAGTCTCAGCTCCCTGTTTTAGACCTAATAAAGTCGTTCCTTGTTGACCAGTTCCTACAGTTTCTCGTAGGCGGCTAATTGGGAAGATTCTACCATAATATTTAGCAACTGAAGCAAGACAAGCGGCTCCACAATCTTCTTCGCTTTGCTGTAGAACAACTTGGTATTTCATAAAACGATTTACTTGCCCATAGGAGGGAGTACCCTGGAAAAATGGAATCAGGTCTAACATTGGTAATTGGTAATTGGTAATTGGTAATTGGTAATTGTTAACTGTTAACTGTTAACTGTTAACTGTTAACTGGTAACTGGTAATTTACGTTTAATTATTAGGACTTATGCAGGTCGTCTCAGAAACCGGTTTTTTTGACGAAAATACTTCGTTGTTACCCACAGATTCTCTCAAAAACCCGGTTTCTTTGGTTGGGTGCGTAAGTTCTATATGTTTTACCTATTTTCACTAACGACGAACAACTAACGACGAACAACTAACCACTAACAACTAACGACGAACAACTAACCACTAACCATTACCTATTACCCATTACCAAATCAGAAAAAAGCACCTATAAAATTACAGGCGCTTTATCCAATTCACAATTTCAATACCGCCCATCTCGAATTTTAACGGTATCTCACAACCACCATTGTTCTATAAGCTCGTTCCCGGCGCGGATAGTACATATAGTGCTGGCGCGGGTTCTGGTTCCTATTGTAAGCAGGGCGCTCAGAATTAGAGTATCGACAGTTGCCATAAGCACCGTTAATGGTGGCAGATTCTTCAGCAGTCAGTTCTGTAAACAGCGAGTCGTTTTGAGCTTCTTGCATGATTTATTTCCTTTGGTTTGATTGTCTGAAAAATTAGTAGTTAGAACTCACGCATTTTTACGAAAATATGTCATTGCAAGCCAAGAATTGCAATCCTCATGATATTGCTTCTATGTACTCGCAATGACAAGCAATCTTGGCGTAAGTCTTAGTAGTAATACTGCACGACTGCACTAAATGTAATCGTGCCTCTGCTGCGCCTGTAGTTGTGACGGCGGGAGTATTCCTCCTGATAGTGGCGGCGACGGGGATACTGATAGACATAGCTACTATTGTAGCCATAACGACGACGGCGGTGAGACGCACCATTGACGCTGAGCGCTTCTTCATCAGTGAGTTCGCTGAAGAGTGTTTGGTTATTTGTTTGTTCCATGATTAACTCCGTTTAAGTAGACTGAATCCTGAAAAATATCAGGAATTTGTGCGGATTTGTGGCTCTACCCTGTGAATTCTGATCCAGACTTCTAAAGCTATCCTTGGTATCCGGACAGCTTGGGAGAAATATGCCAAAATTAAGTAGGCGATAGGTTAAAATGTCTCGCACTCCTCAACCCAGACCGCTTCATTCTTTACAAAGTGATGAGTTTTTACCCCCTTTGAGTCGTTGGATGACTTTGGGAGGGGTGTTTCTGGTAGGAACCTTTGGGGCGGCGATCGCACTTGCTAGTGTTACGAAGTACAGCTCAACTGTAAGGGCGGCGGCGATTGTTCGTCCGGCGGGAGAGGTGCGAATTGTCCAGGCGGCAACGGAAGGAACGCTGGAAAGTATCACTGTAAGTGAGAATCAGACGGTGAAGGCAGGGGATGCGATCGCGAAAATTGATAGTTCTCGCCTCCGCAGTCAAAAAAACCACTTGCAAGACAATATTCAGCAATGCGAGATGGAATTAAATCAAATAAATAAGCAAGTTAATGATTTAGAAAATCAGATTTTTGCTACTTTACAATCAAAGCAACCTCCAAATACTACTCAGGTAATTATTGAAGAATCTGTGGAATCTGCGCTTGTACGATTATCAGCATCTATACCAGATATTGCTCAGCAACTTGCGAGAGATTGGCGAACTTTGAGTGTCAAACGATCTGATATTCAAAAGCAAATTATTCAGGGTAGGAAAGAACTAGAACAAATTGCAGTTAAACTGGAAAATAGTGTAGTTAAAGCACCTACAGATGGTACAATTCTGAAAATGGAATTGCGAAATCCCGGACAGATGGTGGAATTAGGTGCTGCGATCGCGCAGATTGTTCCTAGTGATGTACCGCTTGTAGTTAAGGCTAGAGTTGCGGCTCAAGATATTGGTCAAGTTAAACTCAATCAACCCGTACAAATTCGGATTTCTGCATTTCCTTATCCAGATTATGGTACGTTGAAAGGTAAAGTTAGTGGGATTTCACCGGATGCGATCGCACCTCAAAATTCTAGTAGTGGTGAAGCTTATTATGAAGTGATCGTTCAGCCAGAAAGAGCTTATTTAGTTAGACAGGGTTCTGGTAGCAGTGGCTATTTTTTAGGAACGCAAAAGGCTGATGCTGCACATCAATATCCGATTCAGTCGGGAATGGAAGGAAGAGCTGATATTATTGCTTCACAAGAAACAGTTTTAAAATTTGTAATGAGAAAAGTGAGGTTACTTGCTGATTTTTAAGGCTATGGTTAGGGGCTAGGGGCTAGGGTAAGAAGGGGGAGATGGGGGAGATGGGGAGGATAGGGAGATTAGCAATTAGCGATTAGCAATTAGCAATTAGCAATTAGCCATCTAATCTTTCCACAAAACAATACCTCCCAATAACCCGTTCACATTCGGTACAACTTTAACATTTGGCGGCAACTCCATAGTAATTTTTTTAGTATTGCCACCGCCGATATAAAGACAGTCGCAATTAAACAGATTTTGAAGAGTAGCGATCGCTTTTTCCAAACGACGGTTCCACCTTTTTTGACCGACTGCATCTAAGGCCGCGCGGCCTAACTGTTGTTCGTAAGTTTCTCCCTTGCGAAAAGGATGGTGTCCCGCTTCCAAATTGGGTACTAATTTGCCATCCACGAATAGGGCCGAACCAAAACCAGTACCAAGAGTAATGACTAATTCCACGCCATGACCAGAAATTGCCCCCATTCCCTGCATATCTGCATCGTTGACAACCCGGACTGGTTTACCTAAGCGATCGCTAAGAGTATTTCCAAAGTCAAATCCGACCCAATCCGGGTCTAAATTTACGGCCGTTTTAGTAATACCGTTGGAAACTACACCAGGGAAACCCACAGACACGCGCTCAAACTCGCCTTGTTGGGCAACTAAAGATGCGATCGCAGCGAGTACAGGTTCCGGTTTAGCCGGTTCAGGCGTTTCCACTCGCGCTCGTTCCGCGATCGGTTGGCCTTCTTCGTTTAAAATCATCACCTTGATGCCGCTACCGCCAATATCAACGGCGAGAGTGCGAACAGATTTATCTTGTGTTGTCATTTGGTCGTACTCAAACAGATAAGTTAATCAGATTTTAACTTTGAATTGGCAAAAATTTTGCATCTCCTCCCAAATTTCAGGAAGAACATTTGTCAAGGCATGATCGCTATTTAATTCGATTAACTGCACCCAAGGACGTTGATCGGCAAAATCTCTGCTAGATTGAATTGGTATGACTTCATCATCTTTGCCGTGAAAAATTAAGGTCGGCACGGGGCGCTGCAAATCTTCATCTCGATATTGAGCTATATCGATCGCAAATTGATAATGTAATGGTAGATACTGATTTTTGCCGTAGTGGTACACAGATAAATATCCTTCTGACTGCCACTTAGCAAGCTGCTCATCTCCTAATTTCGGCAACCAATGTGATAAAAACCCAAAAGCTGGCGCTAGTAAAATTATCCGTTGCACTTCTATATTTTGCTGTGCCAGAATTGCTGCTGTTAGCCCGCCAAAACTAGAACCAATTAATCCAATTTTCCCTTTGTCAACACTAAGTTGAGATTTTTCTAATTGTCGAAATTCAGCCTCAACTTGTTGAAGTTGTCGTGTTAGAGTCAGATGGGAAAAATCCCCTTGATTGAGATCGGGTAATTTCAGGTTAATTCCTAGCTCGAAAAAGCGATCGCTCAGATATTCTGCCTTGGCAGACTGAGGACTAGAAGCAAACCCGTGCAGATAAATATAGTTACAATAATCTTCCTGAGTCATGACATAAGTAGCTCCACCTAATTATAGGAATTACGCAAAACTGTTTGTAACGCCGCCGTCCCAGTGGTAAAGATACCACAGAGACGGCAGCGTTACAATATTAATGCGTAAGTCGCGTAAATGTTACTTTCTAGCTATCACCGCTGAGGTCTATTTCCACCTCTATTCTGATTGGTAACATTCTCCCGACGCTCTTGCATCAGTTGTGCCAATTGACGGCGCTGCTCTGGGGTTAAAACTTCCCGCATCGCCAGCATAATATCAAATTGCAACTCTGCCATCCGCTGTCCATCCGCTAAAACTTGACGGTGTTTTTCGCGAATTTGACTCTCCGAAGCAGTACCGCTCATCATATTCATTAACTCTTGTCGAGAATTACGCATTGCTTCTCGGCGCTGAGTAATTTGGTCTTTATATTGATTGCGAATTGCCTGCATTTTCTGCTTTTGATCGGCGGTTAAATTTAGTTTCTCAAACAACTGACCGCCATCGCGCATGGGAGGGCCTGGCTCCTGTGGAGCTTGAGCAATTGTTTGAGGTAATTTAGGAACTGCGATCGCAGCAGTGCTCCCTAGAGAGAGCATTAAAAAGGCTAAAGCTGAAAAACGGCGCAATAACATGAATGTCACCTATTTGATATTGGTTAGTTGTTAGTTGTTAGTTGTTGATTGTTGGTTGTCAGTTGGAACTGTCATCGGTAGCAAATTAGAATCGCTGACACCTCCATCCCAATTACTGAGAAGAAATGCTTCTAGGTGAGCTTCTTCAGTAGCACTAAGTCTTGTAGGAGTTAGAGTATGATAGCCAGACCAAGCAACTAACAAGCTAGCAGCAATAGCAGGGGGAAATACCCACAAGCGATTTTTAATTTTTGCTTTCCCCTTAGCAAATAGCGATAAGATAGGTGAATTTTTAATTGTATCTTTATCTCTATTTGTAACTAAGCTTTTTCCTTCTATAGCTACCATTATTCTTTGCTCTAAATCTGGTGCTTCTTCAGGAAGAATTGGACGATATTGCTTTAAAAAGCTAACTAATTTTTGGTCGCTAATTGGTTCATTCATAGCTGCACTCCTTCTTGTTGTAAAAATTCTCGCACAGTAGCTCTAGCACGAAACAGTCGAGATTTAACAGTTCCAATAGGCACTCCCAAAATTTGAGCAACGTCTTTTTGGGGAAGGTCTTCTAAGTCGTGCAGCACTAAAACACTGCGGTGCTCAAAGCTGAGTTTTTCTAAGCCTCGCTTGACTAAATCTTGATAGTGTATCTGCATTAAATCAAAGTCTACTGAGATTTTTGAGTTGGCATCCACACTAAGATTTTCCTCTATTGTCAGTTTAGAATTAAACGATCGCTGCTGGGCAAATGCTTGCCTTTGATCCGCAGCAACATTCCAGGTAATTCTATAGAGCCAAGTGGAAAAGTTGTCTCGCTGTTTGAGTTTGGGTAGTCCTTTCCAGACTCGTAAAAATACCTCTTGTACTAAATCATCTAAGAAAAATTGACCGCAAAGTTGGTAAAGGGTCGATCTGACTTTGTTTTGATAGCGTCTGTACAGGTGGCGAAAGCAGGTGCGATCGCCTTCCAAGCACTGAGCGATTAGGTACGAGTCAGAGTAACCGGGTATGGCATCGGTTGGCACAGCTAACACCAGCAGAGTCTCCTCTCCAGTTTGATATCTTACGGGTTTAGACAGTGGATCTCGAAAAAAGGTTCAATCTGAGATCTAGCAGCAATAGCCAGAGTGCTAAGATACCTGTGTAACAGCGGCAATTATGTCATTTTTTCTGGGCTGATGTGAATTATGGTTGCGGTGTGACCGAAGGGTTAGGAATCGCGATCGATCCTGCGATGATTGATAAATTGGCTGTGCCTGTTGGGGTGTAGTTGGTGATGGGAAGTCTTTTTTGATTGGATTTTTTAAGGGTGCGGAGTCCGCACTTTTTCTTTTTTTCTGACTTTTTCAAATAGTTCTCTCATCAACTACTCTAATGTGGGATATTCATCTTCATGAACGTACATTTCATTGGGACTCTTAAAGAAGTCTAATTCATCTCTACAGTATTTTGCGTGCTTCAATTCCTCTTCTGACCATTTATTGTTTTTTGTGTGCAACATTACCAGATCTGTTGAAGAACCATGTTTTGGTATATCCCCTGAAACATTTACACCGATACCAATCACTGTAAAACATTCGCTGAATCGACAAAGCGAGGCAACACATCTGGTTAGAAGCTTATTTTTGCGCTCTTCAAGCGTACTGTCGCTGTCATAAGCAAAAAAGACATACCCAACATTACTTAAGGGTGATTGAACAGATCGAGAGGATACACGCCCAGCCTTACTAAGTTCAAGAAATTTTTTGAAAGCACTACCAAGTATCCTCCTTGAAAATCGATGTTCTCGAACAAGGACACGAATAGCTAGTTCAGACTCAGACATATCTGGGCCAAGCCAATTCTCCCCATCAAATCCGCCATCACACAAGAATTCGATTAACCGATCCCAGGTATAACTTTCAGCATCTCTCTGCAATTTTGCCTTGAACTCAGGTTTATTGCTAAATCCCTCCCAGAGATCATCCTCAAGGATCATCATGTCTACTTCTGAGGGAAACTGACGACCATTATGCAAGTAAATAGCAAGCAAGTTTTCCTCGCCACCGTTGATAATAACTGATGTCTTTGATAAAAATTTCTCTGTGTCACTCAAATAATTAACGAAGTCACTTATAGTATCCAAATGACGAAGAAGTAAAAAAAATGATTTTTCGTCTAAGACGTGGTAAAATTCATCATTGCTATCATCAGGAGAACTGATAGGAACTTCTCTTTTACCACCAAAAGCAACTGCTATGCGATAGTAGATTCTTTCACCTTTTGAAGGAAGTTTCAAACCTTGAGAGCCATCTTTCTTAACAACATATTCCGCTTGTTCAAGCCATCGAATCGCACCCTTGATCTGTTTTATCGAGTCTTCAATAGCTTTTTTTTGCCAACGCTTCCAATCAACCGGGTCATCCGTATTCTTGAGTTGGATGTCTTTAACACTTATTACGATTACATGGGGTTCACATATTACTAATACATCACACAACTCTTTACCTGGAGTTTTTCCCTGCGGGTTAATGTAACTCCATAGTGACAGAAAAGACTTTTTGCATATATCGTACACAAACTGCTCAGACTTATTAACTGCGTCATTCATAAAATTGTCTCCTCTTATAAAAGATTAACCTTAACATTCTTTATCTTAAGCCGTTGTAGCATAGCTGTTAGCCTGCTTACACCCTCACCATTTCCTGCGTAAGTTCGGGAAACACTGGCTCAAACCGTAATACCATAATCTACTTTGATTGTAAACCAATAGATTCATAAGTGCGACCGTTGCGATCGCACTCTTCCTTAATCAATCTTACATCACTAACAGTAGAATGACGGTTTGGGCCGTTTCTCTAAAACCTATCGGACTATTGATGTGAATCAGATAAAAAGAGCATTTTTCCAGTAAGTATAAGTCTCATTTCCTATATGTTTTGCCTCTTCTTTGTAAATATCATCTAAACATTTTAAGAAGGCTTGAGCATAAGGTTTTAATCCCAGAATTGTCAAACTTGTGAGGATTCTCGTGACCCTCAAGTAATTGTGGTCAAATCTATTAATCCATTCAGTTTTTCTTTGTGAGTATTCATCTGATTTTGTAATTTCTATCTCATCACTTCCCCGATCGTTACATTGTAGTCCGTAAAACTTTAGCATGATTTTAAGGGACGTAATCAATCTATTTCTCAGGTTAGCGTTGGTTCTAAATGCTTGAATGATTTCCTCATTTAAAGTCGGTGCATAAGGGTTGAAACGACTTTTTTCTACCAAGGGAAATAGCCACTGAATATAATTATGTATTGCCTCTAGTTTCTGATAGTTCCATGACCACATCTCTTCGATCGTGCGACCGTCTGCGTTAGGTGTCTGACCACTATAAAAGGCTAAAATACCCCCTTTGGGATAATTTACTAAATCTTGTTTATCTGATTTAATATCCATTGTTTCAGAATCCCTAATTACATAAGTTATCGCAAAGTTACAAACTCTTCGGCTGTGGATGGATGGATGCCAATGGTAGCATCAAAGTCTTTCTTCGTAGCTCCCATATTAACCGCGATCGCCATACCCTGAATAATCTCCGCAGCATCTTTTCCTACCATGTGAACTCCCAAAATGATGTCAGTATTTTCCTCAACTATTAACTTAACAAAGGTTTTCTCATCAGCACCAGTCAAACTGTGGAACATGGGGCGAAATTTACCGCTATAGCATTTGATTGAATCCCCAAATTTTGCTCGCGCTTGTGCTTCTGTCAGACCAACGCTAGCAGATTCTGGTTGAGAAAACACCGCAGAAGCTACATTTTTATGACTAATCGCTCTAGGGTTATTGCCAAATTCAGTATCGGCAAAAGCTCGACCTTCGCCAATAGCAACTGGTGTTAAATTTATCCTATTTGTACAGTCTCCAACGGCAAAAATATGAGGCTGGCTGGTACGACTATTTTTTGTAACTGCGATCGCGCCTAAGACTGTCTCAACTCCCGCCTTCTCTAAACCCAATCCCTCTAAATTTGGACTGCGACCAGTAGCACAAAGTAAAGCGTCTACTGTTATTGTTCCTTGGCAAGCTCCCCACAATCTTAATTTTAAACCCTCTGGCGTTTTTTCAATTTGCTCAACAGCGCTTTCTGTCAAAAATTCTACCCCATGTTTAGTCATTCCTTCTTGAATGTTGGAGCGGATATCTTCGTCAAAACCGTTTAAAATTAAGTCTCGCCTGATGATTTGATTAACGCGACTTCCTAACCCGTTCATAATGCAGGCAAATTCAACGCCAATGTAGCCGCCACCCCAAATTGCAATCCGCTTTGGCTGTTCTTTTAGCAAGAATATCTCGCGAGATGTGATGCTGTGTTCTATTCCGGGAATGTTGGGTTTGACTGCTTCGCCACCTACTGCAATTAAGATTTTCTCTGCTGTGATTTTGCGATCGCCAATTTCGACAGTGTGGGGGTCTACAAATTTGGCGAATCCCGAAATCAATTCAACTCCGGCTTTTTCCAGCAAGCTGATGTGCAGTTTACTCAACCTGCGGACTTCGTTATCTACGGCTGTTACGAGTTTTAGCCAATTAAAGCTACTCTCCACTTCACTCCATCCGTAACCGATCGCATCTTGATAAAGGTGCGAGAAACTAGAAGCGTAGACCATTAGCTTTTTGGGTACGCAGCCGCGAATTACGCAAGTACCCCCAACGAGATCCCCTTCTGCGATCGCAACTTTCGCTCCGTAACTAGCCGCCCTTTTAGAAGCCGCCAATCCCCCAGACCCCGCGCCGATCGTAAACAAGTCATAATCGTATGCCATAATTGTTATCTCCTCTACTATTAAGATTGTAATAAATTTGCTCTTGATTTTTTTAAATTGTCTCTCAAAATTTTTATTTTTTCTGTGAAAACCACTTGCATTTATTAACTTGACATGATATTATTTTATAATGGAAATCTGTCCGAATTTTTTATTTTTTTCACCATCCCATTATTTAAATAATACCACAATAGACCATCAAAACATATATAAAAATGTAACATTTTTTGCCGTCACCAGCCTCAATTATCAACTTTTGCTGTTTATTGCCAAAATTTTTAACCAAGATTAAATCTAACAAAACTTACGGGATCTCTGCCATTTGCTATCATTCCGAGGTCATTTACTCAGGACTTACGCAAAAATATGTGTAACGCCGCCATCCTCGCGGTTTCTTTAATTTAAAATGGTTATTGTCAGCAAAAAACTACCAACCAAATATCTCAATCAGGAAATAAATCATGTCAAAACAACCATCAGAAAACATCAATGCTTCCCAGATCAACCCTGATACAGGATTTCTCGATCCTGCCAACATCAGATTAATCTCCACTCCCCCCATCGACCCAGCAGATGACCCATTATTCGACCCCAACTTTTTTAACCTCACAAATGATGAGGACGTAGTTTCTCTCGCACCTCGTATTCTACGTTCTACTCCAGGAGGTTTAATTGCTCTAGCTGGAAATGATTTTGTCAAAGGATCTGACGAGCCCGAATTAATCAACGGAAATGCAGGCGAAGACACCTTAGTTGGTAGCGGTGGAGACGATACTTTGCGAGGCGGTATAGATTTTGACCAACTTTATGGAGGGAGTGGCAACGACATTCTCAACGGGAATAAAGAAGACGATTATATTATTGGAAATGAAGGAAACGATGTGTTGCGCGGTGGCAAAGGCAATGACAATTTAGTAGGTGAGGAAGATAACGACACCCTGATAGGTGATGGGGGTATCGATAAGCTTTGGGGAGGTGCAGGTGAAGATATTTTTGTGCTATCGAAAGATTCAGCCGTCCCCAATCAAGAAGTAGGTTCCCTTCAACCCCGGTCTAATAACGATCAGTTTATTATTGACCCAGTTATTGCCGATTTTATTTTAGACTTCACTCCTGGTTCTGGAGATGCGATCGGCTTGACTGGAGGAATGACACAGGACGATATTGTTGTCACGGAAAGGTTTTTAACAATTGGCGATCGCAGAGATTTTGACAGCAGAGGCCCTTTTCCTTTGGGAATCCCAAGAACTTTGGATTTTCAATTAGAAAATATTAAGGTATCGGTAATTAGGGAAACCAGCAGTGGCAATATTCTAGGCATGGTCAAGAATATCTCTCCCGAACAACTTAAGTTTGTATCTATCTCAGATCGAACACTAGGTTTAGGGTAAAACAGTAGTTTGTTAACTGTTAACTGTTAATTGGTAATTGGTAATTGGTAATTGGTAATTGCTAATTACCCATCTCCCCCATCTCCCCATCCTCCCCATCCTCCCCATCTCCCCCCTGCTCCCCTGCTCCCCCGCCCCCTCTCTTTCCCTAGCCCCTAGCCCCTAGCCCCTAGCCCCTCTTTTTCAGGCTGGTATGATTACAGTAAAAGTTGAACCCTTACCCAACTCACTTTTTACTGTAATCTCTCCTCCCATCATCTCGCAGAACTTCTTTGCGATCGCCAACCCCAAACCAGTACCACCGTATTTGCGTGTAGTTGAAGGATCTGCCTGCATAAAAGGTTGAAATAGCCTTTGCAACTGCTCTGAACTCATGCCGATACCAGTATCAGTGCAATTAAAAATTAAAAAATCATAATCAGCGATTAAAGTTTTAGATAAATCATTTTCAACATCTGATTCCCTATCTTTCAATTTTTCTGATTCAATTGCTACTCTTTCCCTACTCACAGTCAGCGAAATCGTACCATCATGAGTAAACTTAGCCGCATTACTGAGTAAATTAAACAAAATCTGTCGCACTTTCGTTTGGTCTGAGTGCATAAATCCAATATCTTCTCCATACTGTACATTCAGGCGATTAGCATTTTTGATCAATAGTGGCTCAACAGTTGCTACTACATCTCGGATCGTAGCCCTCACATCAAACGTCATCAACTCCATCTCCATCCTGCCTGCTTCAATCTTAGACAAGTCCAGAATTTCGTCAATCAATCCCAGTAAATGCTTGCCTGCTTTGTAAATATTTTTCACATCGCAAACAAATTCTTCCTCACCTAAATCTTCAGCATCCTCTTGCAACATCTCGCTATAGCCAATGATCGCGTTGAGGGGAGTTCTCAACTCGTGACTCATGTTAGCAAGAAATTGGCTCTTGGCTAAATTGGCAGCTTCAGCAGCCTCTTTAGCCTTATACATTTCCTCTAGTACCCGTTTGCGGTCAGTAATATCGCGGACAACGGTACAAATAATTTCTCTACCGCCGTAAGAAATTAAATTAGCATTCACTTCAACATCAACAAGAGAACCATCTCGGCGGCAGTAAATCACTTCGCCTAGCCTGCGCTGTTTTCTTCTGATCAACAGCTCAATATTGCGGTTAACTGTATCTTTATCGTGAACAGTAATATCGTAAACAGTGAGATTCAAAATATCATTAAGAGTATAGCCCAGTAAATTTATAAAAGCTGTATTAGCTTCTAAAATGCGTTTAGTTTTAGCATCAAACAAAAAAATACTATCCGAGGCCTGCTCAACTACAGCGCGATAGCGTGCTCTTTCCTCTATTTGTTCGCTCTCAGCTTGCTCGATCTCCGCTAGCATTCCATTAATAGTGCTACCAAGGCTCGATAATTCATCTCTACCAGCCACAGACAAGCGGAGCGAGAGGTCTTTGCTAGTGCTAATCCGGTTCACCCCTCGTGTTAGATAGCTCAATCTAGACAAGACTTGGCGCTCTAATAGCAGTATAATACAGCCGCTAAACCCTACCCCCACTAGGACTACAGAGGCAAGCAAATAATGTAAGCTCCTTTGACCTTGCTGATAGATTTCTCTAGGGATATTCACTTGCAATAGTAGTGCTGGTTGACCATAAATATCTTTCAGTAGGGCGTATCCTGCAAGTGAATTTTCATTTATTGGGCTTACTAAAATTGGTTTTTTATCAGATAGAGTATTTCGTACAACTTTGAAGTCTGCTGGTAGCTGAGGCTCATTAATACTATGAACGGTGAGGGGAAAGCGGGTAATTTTAGACAACCGATTAATGGCAGTAGCATCTAGATTTCGACCAAAGATAAGCGTACCTCGGATTGGGCCTGTTCCTTGAGTATTTACAATCGGTTGTGAAGTAATCAGCATCGGCCCTGAAGGCAGCAGAATAATGCCGGAACGCTTGCTTTGGGGGGTGGGATGTTTTAACAGAAGATCGTTAACATTTAGGTGAGATTTTAATATCTCTGGTATCGGTGTATTTTCGCCCTTTTTGGTGTCAAAACCAGTACCGTAGATCGTCTTTCCAGAAGTATTAATAAACAAGGAAAGATTGACGTTTAAGTTTCCTAGCGCTTCGGGCGCTAAATTCGAGTTAATATATTCTTTGTTAGCATCTTGAATAAAAGTATATGTGTCATCCCACGCTGACCAATCAGCAAAGCGGGAGTTAAAGTCACTTTCCGTTTGGCTAAATACGCTCAGCACTCCATTGACAACTTGACGAGCTTCCTGTTCTTCGGCTTTCTTGAGACTCCTCAGAAGGATTGTTGAGGATGTCAAGTAAAGAACGCTAGTTAATCCAGCGAGGGTAACACCAATTATTAATAGTGTCTTATGACGAAGTTTCATCTTTTTTCCTGCCTGGATACTCCTGTCATATCTGTATTCAGGTTGACAGTGAGAGAAAAGGCTTGCTCAGTATATATGCTTCTCCACGATTAGTCCTAAAGCCGGAACTCAGGAGAAATCTTTCACTGCCAATCTTTAGAGGGCGATTGCTCAATAATACCTCTCTCTAAGGGGATGCGGGAGATACGGAGATGGGGGATGGGGAGCGGGGGAGAGGGGGAGCAGGGGGGATGGGGGCAACTTAATCAATTAAAAATTAAAAATTAAAAATTAAAGCCTACAATTTTTAATTTTTAATCGATCGGAGGGGGATGAAGTCAACTAGATACAATATCTCTTTTTTGTCATTCTCGTTACAGAATTTTCTGAAGTATTGATTTAATAAGGCTTTCGCCTTGAAGTTTTAGCTACCAAGCTCATCTTTTAAATTTGAATAAAACTATACCCGACTTTTTTTGTCGGGTATGTTTGACAACATTTTGAGCTCGTGTTACTATCCACACAGAGTCGAAAACCACCGTAGAAAGTAGGGAGTCCACCCATGACCCAAGCAACCAAAACCAAATCCACATCAGCAACTGCTGTCAGCCTCAAGTGCAAAGAATGTGGCGCAGAGTATGAACTCGAAGCTAAGCACGTTTGCGACCTGTGTTTTGGGCCGCTGGAGGTTAAATACGACTACGATGCTATTCGTCGCACCGTTTCCCGCCAAACTATCGAAGCTGGCCCTAACTCGATTTGGCGCTACCGCTCCTTTTTACCAGTCGCTACAGATAATGTTATTGATGTCGGCACGGGTATGACTCCCTTGCTTAAGTCTCACCGTTTAGCTCGCCGCCTGGGTCTAAAAAATCTTTATATTAAAAATGATGCTGTCAATATGCCCACTCTCAGCTTCAAAGATAGAGTGGTGTCAGTCGCTCTTAGTAGAGCTAGAGAATTGGGTTTTACTACTGTTTCCTGTGCTAGCACTGGCAACTTAGCTAATTCTACAGCGGCGATCGCAGCCCATGCCGGTCTAGATTGTTGTGTCTTCATCCCCTCCGACTTGGAAGCGGGCAAAATATTAGGCACTCTGATCTACAACCCAACGGTAATGGCAGTTCACGGCAACTACGACCAAGTTAACCGCCTCTGCTGTGAAGTAGCCAATACACACGGCTGGGGATTTGTCAATATCAACCTGCGTCCCTACTACTCCGAGGGTTCTAAAACTCTTGGCTATGAAGTAGCCGAACAGTTAGGCTGGCAATTGCCAGATCACATCGTCGCTCCCTTAGCTTCTGGCTCCCTCTTCACTAAAATTTACAAAGGTTTTCAAGAATTTACAGAAGTCGGGTTAGTGGAAGGTAAGAAAGTGCGGTTTAGCGGAGCTCAAGCAGACGGTTGTTCGCCGATCGCTCAAGCATTCCGCGAAGAACGGGATTTCGTAACGCCAGTCAAGCCGAATACAATTGCTAAATCGATCGCGATCGGCAACCCCGCAGACGGCATCTACGCCTTAGAAATTGCCCGGAAAACAGGCGGTAACATCGAATCCGTCAGCGATGCCGAAATCATCGAAGGCATGAAATTATTAGCGGAAACTGAAGGTATCTTCACCGAAACCGCAGGCGGAACTACGATCGCAGTCTTGAAAAAACTCGTAGAAGCTGGCAAAATTGACCCCGAAGAAACCACCGTCGCCTACATCACCGGCAACGGCTTGAAAACCCAAGAAGCCGTCCAAGGATACATCGGCGAACCGATTACCCTAGAGCCGAAATTAGAAGCATTTGAGCGTGCCCTAGAACGTGCTCGGACGCTCGATCGCTTAGAATGGCAAGAAGTGAGCGTCTAATTATCATTTGTTAGTTGTTAATGGTTAGTGGTTAGTGGTTAATTGGAAAATACAACTACAACCAACAACTAACAAGTAACAACTAACAACCAACAACTAACAACCAACAACAAACCATGACTGTCAAAGTTTTAATTCCCACACCCTTGCAAAAATTCACCAACAATCAAGCCACTATTGAGTGTGGAGGCGGCAACATTGTCGAACTGATTGAAGCACTAGAAACCAATTGTCCCGGCATCAAAAAAAGCCTCTGTGACGAACAAGGTGAACCCCGCAGATTTTTGAACTTCTACGTTAATAGCGAAGATATCCGCTTTTTGGATGGCTCAAAGACTGAACTCAAAGACGGAGATGAAGTTAGCATCGTCCCTGCTGTTGCAGGCGGCTAATTAATTAATGATTAATCGCAGATGAACGCAGATGATTATCAAATCTATCTGCGTTTATTTTTTTTACATCTAAACCAATTTTCAATCACCTAGACAGATTCCAAGTCCGCGAGCCGTTTTAACTAGAGTACCTTTGGGATTGACTGCACTGTATTTCGCGATCGCATCGCTAAGCGGAACGCTAACCACTTCTCGCTTTTGCCAAGTTACCATCTGGTCATATTTCCCCTCAGCAATTAAATCAACTGCGGCCACGCCAAAAGCTGAAGCAATTAATCTTTCTAGCGGCGAAGGAGTTCCCCCGCGTTGAATATGTCCCAAAACAGTTACTCGCGTTTCCGCACCGCTACATTCAGAAATTGCATCAGCTAAATGCTGACCAATTCCCCCTAATCTGCGCTGTCCTAAGCGATTTGTATGTATCACTTGTTCGCCTTCTTCAGTGCGGACGGCCTCAGCGACAATAATTAAGCAGTAGTTTTTTCCCTGTTCTTGGCGTTCTTGGATTTTGGCACAGATATTAGATAATGTGTAAGGAATTTCAGGAATGAGAATTACATCTGCACCCCCAGCAATGCCGGCACTAATTGCAATGTGTCCAGCATCCCGTCCCATGACTTCCATAATCATCACCCGCGAATGGCTAGCGGCGGTGAAATGCAAGCGATCTAATGCTTCTGTGGCAATATTAACTGCGGTATCAAAACCGATGGAACGTTCGGTAATTCCAACATCATTATCAATAGTTTTAGGAATAGCAACTAAGTTGATATTGCCTTGTTGAGCAATTCGCTGGAGAATTGCTAGACTGCCGTCACCGCCAATGCCAATT
This sequence comes from Kamptonema formosum PCC 6407, assembly GCF_000332155.1. Classification (GTDB taxonomy): domain Bacteria; phylum Cyanobacteriota; class Cyanobacteriia; order Cyanobacteriales; family Microcoleaceae; genus Kamptonema; species Kamptonema formosum. Next base: position 1,560,525 of record NZ_KB235903.1, read on the forward strand.
AAGGCATCTAGTCCGAGTTGATTATAGCCTTCAATGATATCGGCGGTGCGATCGCACAAGCTGCCATCAGGCATGGGAAATGCAAAAGGATCTCCCTTATTTGTCGTGCCTAGCATTGTACCGCCAGCCGTGAGCCAAGGGTCAACTTTTTCAATATCGAGGGAAATTGCCTGTGGAGGACGGTTCATCAATCCGTTAGTGGCTTGACGAATTCCTAGAACTTCCCAATTATATGTTCCCGTTGCGCGGTAAACCACTGCTCGAATTACAGCGTTTAAGCCTGCACAATCTCCTCCACTGGTGAGGATGCCAATGCGTTTATGTTCTCCCATTCATACGCCCGTAATGCGATCAAGGCATTAGCATATCAAGTTTAGGGGTACGCCAAACGTATCTTAAAAAGATTGTAGACTTGGTGATGTCTACTGATTAACTTATGTAACAATAGAAGAAGGGGCTAGGGGCTAGGGGCTAGGGGCTAGGGAAGAAGGAAGAAGGAAGAGGGAAGAAGGGGAGACTGGGAGAATTTTTCCTCAATTAGCAATTAGCAATTAGCAATTAGCAATTAGCAATTAGCCATTACCCATTATCCAAAGTTTTAACAGTCAAAACCTGCGGCGGCGAAGCATCAGGCGGATAGAGAAAATCGACCTCAACAAGTCGTCTTTCTCCCGATGACATCTTCAATTTTACTAAAGGTTCCCCCTGCTGTCCACGCCGCTGCATTAAATGCACGTAGCGAGTTTGAGGAATTCTACTATCATCAGTGTAGCGAAGCCTTACTGTACCGCGAAAAAAGATTTGATTAGCTGGCGGTTCTAAAAAACTCAATCCTCCCAAAGTTAACCGATCTGTTTTAATTGGAGTTTGAATAGCTATAGTAATATTTTGAGTTTCGCTAGTAGAATTATCAAGGGGTAAACTAAGGTTATATTCAATTCCATAATTGCCGTGAGCAAAGTAGGCTGTATCTGAATATCTTACCAACATCCGAGCACTTTGCACTCGATCCGTGCCTAACATTCCGCGAGGAAGTGTAGATAAACCATAGGAAAAGGCTTTTCCTGGTTGGGGAATACTCAGTTTAGATTCACCAGATTTATCAACTAGGTTAGCTTGCCATCGCGAACCTAAAGCAACTCCAGCAACTCTCCCATAAATGATTCGATCTTCTGTTTTTTCCGGGGGAGTTGGCGCGAGATCGCGGGGCCCGGCAACATCACTATTCTCTAATAAATTTTCCCATTCTTCTAAACTAGGTGCGCGTTCATTTCCTAACGCATCCAGAGGCGCAAACATTGCCAAGTTAGCTATATAAATTTTACCATTACTTCGCAATCGCATCAAGGTAGAGCGCCCATTTAGCGGCGGTTCTAGTTCCCGTACTGGGATAGAATAATTCATTAAAATCTGGCTTTTTCCAGGTAAAATTATTAATTGTGCAGGCACATCAGATTGCCGCTTTCCTCTGAGGATATCACTCATCACGCGACTACCAGGCCCCGCGTAGATATTGCCATCAAGATTGTTTGCATAAGGCGGCAAATCGATAAAAGGTGCATCAGGTTGACTCAGATAGCTTGCGGCCTGTAAGACATCAACTTTCACTGGTTGATTGCTGGGATTGTGTAAAATCAATCCCTGGTATAATGTACGCAAATTTTCGGGCGACCCTTTAGCAATATGGTGAGCAAATATATCAAATCTTCCCTCAAAAGGAAAGTTTAGGTGAGCCTGGGGATATTGTTTGCCATTTGGGGGAAAAGTTGAAAGTAAAATCCCCTCTTTTAACACTAATTCTGGGCTATTACTGTTAAAGGTTGGTACATTATCTAACTGTCCCGGTAAAGGACGTACTTCTTGAATTTGGACAATTTCTTGAGGTGGAGGTGATGTTTGACTGAGGTGGATAATTGGTAAAAAAGGTAGCATTATTTTAACTTAGCTTTGTGTAGTTCTGCTCTCAAAAAAGAACCGCTTGTTTTTGCCAAAGATTCTTTAAACTATTTTACAGTCATATCTAGCTGTGCGATCGCCTTCTAATGATAAAATTTTATGAATCATTGGTACTAAAAGATTAATGACGCGACAGCCTCACGATCAATTTGCCAAACAGTATTTAGCTGAACTACTAGCATCACTAGGAGAAGTAAATGTTAGCCGCGAAGTAAGTGGCGAAGTTCGCCAAATCGATGTCTGGTTTGCACCCGCACCGCAACCTACTGGCGATCGGCAAAATTTAGGATTACTTGGTAAAATAGTATCGAGTCCATGTTTGCTGGAACCTTTTCGGAATCAACCCAGCAAAACAGAGATTCGTAGCTGTATCCTCAAACTATTTTCCCTGCAAAGTGAGTTGCAGCGGCAAGCTAGACGTGAGGATGATGCTATTACTGAAACTGAGTTACCTCAATTGTGGATTTTGACAACTTCAGCTTCGGCTAGCTTACTCGATAGTTTTCGATTTACACTAGATCTAGATAACTAGTGTCAAGGGGTTTACTTTCTAGGCGAGGCGATGAAAACAGCAATTGTTGCAATTAATCAATTGCCAACTACGCCAGATACGCTATGGTTGAGAATTCTCGGAAAAGGGAGAACTCAGCAGCAAGCTATTGATGAAATCATCGCACTACCTGAAACAAATTCCTTACGCACCAATATTTTAGAACTGGTTTCAACCTGGCGAGTTAATCTACAAACAAAACAAGATTTAACTGAAGAAGATCGGGAGTTAATTATGAATTTAACACCAGCTTATGTCCAATGGCGAGAAGAAACTTTGCTACAGGGACGACAGATAGGAGTAGAGATAGGACGCTTTGAAGAACGGCGTATTCTTGTAGAAAACTTGTTAATAGCTAGGTTTGGGTCTATTGATGAAGCACTATTAGCAGTGCTTGAACCAATGCTTGAATTACCGCCGCAAGAGTTAACGCGAATGCTGCTTGAATTATCTCGCGAAGATTTGTTAACTAGATTTGGAAATAGAGAGAATTAATGATGAATCAAATCGCAAATTATGGCTCTTGGAAATCACCGATTACCTCAGATTTAATTGTCTCTGGTACAATTGGACTAGGGGGAATTTCCCTAGATGGCGATGATATTTACTGGATGGAAGGAAGGCCGTCGGAAGGCGGACGTAATGTCATTGTGCGTCGGACATCAGATGGTAAAATAGCAGATGTCACACCACCACCTTTTAATGTTCGCACTCGCGTACATGAATATGGTGGCGGCGCGTTTTTAGTTGCCGATCGCACAGTCTATTTTTCCAACTTTACCGATCAACGCCTTTACTGTCAAACAATTGATTCAGAACCTCAACCGTTAACACCTGTCGGTGACTGGCGTTATGCAGATGGCATCATCGATCGCCAACGAAATCGCCTCATTTATATCCGAGAAGATCATACCACTGGCAGCGAACCTGTTAACACAATAGTTAGCATTAATTTGGATAATGGTGAAGATATCCAAATTTTAGCTCATGGCCATGACTTTTACGCTTCGCCGCGCCTAAGTCCAGATAACTCTCAACTGTGTTGGATTAGTTGGAACCATCCAAATATGCCTTGGGATGGTACAGAATTATGGGTGGCAGAGATAAAAGCTGACGGTTATTTAGGTGAAAAACAATTAGTTGCAGGCGGAGTTAGCGAGTCTATTTTTCAACCTGAATGGTCAAGGGATGGAGTATTATATTTTGTTAGCGATCGTTCTAACTGGTGGAATTTCTATCGCTGGAAACCAATCCAGTTAACAAGTGAGACAAACTCCTTAAAAAAATGGGGAGGGGAAATCGAACCTCTGTGCGAAATGCCTGCTGAATTTGGACTTCCCCAATGGGTTTTTGGGATGTTAACTTATGCCTTTGTTTCAGGTGATAGAATTATCTGTACTTATACTCAACAAGGCATCTGGCATCTAGCTAGTATCGATCTCAAAACAAAACAGTTAACAACAATTGAGACTCCTTACACTGATATTTCAGGAATTAAATCCCACGACGACCGAGTTGTTTTTCTAGCAGGTTCTCCTACAGAATCCACAGCTATTGTACAACTAGATTTAGCAACAAATCAATTACAAGTGCTGCGGCGTGCTAGTGAATTAACCATCGATTCTGGTTATCTCTCTAACCCCGAACCCATAGAGTTTCCTACAGAAAACGGACAGACAGCTTACGCTTTCTTTTACCCTCCCAAAAACCGGGATTACACTGCACCTGCTGAGGAAAAACCTCCCCTGGTTGTTAAAAGTCATGGCGGCCCAACTGCTGCCACTTCTAGCAGTTTCAATTTAAAAATTCAATACTGGACAAGTCGCGGTTTTGCTGTCCTTGATGTCAATTACGGTGGTAGCACTGGTTACGGACGCGAATACCGCCAAAGACTAAAAGATCGATGGGGGATTGTTGATGTTGATGACTGTACTAACGGTGCAAAGTATTTAGCTGAAAAGGGATTAGTAGATAGCCAAAAAATGGCGATTGCCGGTGGTAGTGCAGGCGGTTATACTACTCTGTGCGCTCTCACTTTTCGAGACGTTTTTAAGGCGGGTGCGAGTTATTATGGAGTGAGTGATTTAGAAGCTTTAGCCACAGATACTCACAAATTTGAGTCGCGCTACTTAGATGAATTAATTGGCCCTTATCCTGAACGGCAAGATTTGTATAAACAGCGCTCTCCCATTCATTTTACTGAACGCCTATCTTGTCCAGTAATTTTCTTTCAAGGATTAGAAGATAGAGTTGTACCACCAAACCAAGCTGAGATGATGGTAGCTGCAATTAAAGCCAAAGGTTTGCCAGTGGCATACATTACTTTTGAAGGGGAACAACACGGTTTTCGTCGTGCTGAAAATATCAAAAAAACGCTCGACGGCGAATTCTATTTCTACTCGCGAGTATTTGGATTTGAACTAGCTGATGCTATAGAAGAAGTGCCTATTGCTAATCTTTAGCACTCCTCTGACTATTAGGTAGAGTGGGTTAAGCCACTCTACTAAGTTTGATTGTATTTAACTTACATAACACAGCACTAGCTTATCCCTCTTAGGGCAGATTTTACAAAAATTGACATCACTCCAATGGAATAATGTGCATTCGTAAATTTAGCTGCTGTTAAATTATGTTACAGCTTAAACTTATTACAGAGTAAAAGCGATCGCCTTAGCAATCCTGACATTGGCTTTCACGGCATAGATTCTTCCCCTCCTGATAGCTTGCGGTGAAATAACAGTTAAAGCAGATATTGTTTTCTTCAAGGCTCTATGCTATCATCCAAACCATACTCGCTATCGAGTACAAATTTAAAAGTAGTCACAACCTCAACCCTAGTTGAGTGAGTGAGTAGATGTCGTTTGACAGCAGCGTTGAAAATAAAACTTTTTGCGGATCGATCTCAAAAAGCTTATCCTCAACAATAACCGCGTCTTTAGACTCGGAACTGTCAAAAAATAATAACAACTCCGTTGAGTACAAGGTTACTGATTCAAACTGTCAGCTAACCGCAAACACATTAACGTTCACAGACAAATTTAACTTAACCAAACTCAACCTAATTGATAGTAATGACTTACATTTCTATCAAAAATAGGCAATTAAGCAGGTGCAGCTTATTAGTTGCGCTTGCGGCGGCTATTTAAACTTATGTATAACAGCCGCTAGAAATATTGAAGTGCCAGTAACGGAAAAAGCGATCGCCAATGATACGTAGTAGGAAAAATTCTGAAACGGATTGTAGGTTTAAGCGATAAAAACCGATACTAGCAGACTTTTGAGCAAGCTTAAAACACGCTAAAAATTGGTATTCTCGCTCTAAATTTGCTAGTAAATAAATAACTATAAAACTAGCACCTGATAGGTAAGAAAATCTCTTAAAGCGTATTGATACCAGACAACTCTATCAGTAAAAATAAGGCTACAAAATTCTTAGCTGTAGGTAGTTTTAAAACTATTTTAAAACTATTGTATTAATTGTTCGCACCGAACAGTTTTTCGGTGCTAAACAGTGCGTAAACAGCTTAATTTGGATTTTAGTCTTGAGAGAGTGTTGAGCTAAATATAACTCAGCACCGCTTCTGTTTGCTTTAATAAATAGGGCAAAAAACTTGAGTAAATCTAATTCATTAAAAATGATTTTAGATGTACAATTAAAAGCTAAGTATCGTTATTTAACTGAGTTCTTTACTGAATATTACTCCTATGAACGTGGATTTTATCAAAGCCCAAGTCAGGTTATTGCAGGGTGCAAGTGCCTCCGAGCAAGAAACCAGACTAAAGAATATCGGTGTTTGTGCGGGAGTTATCAAGGCTGGAGAGTATCTAACACCGCAGCGCCGACACGCCGTTACTCTCTGGCTGCGAGCTAATGCAGTTCGCCTCCGGCTTCCGCAACTCCCGATTGAATTTGCAGTGGAAAAAAGATCGCAATCAAGCAGTTAAATAATAATCTACCCGTCAATCATAATCTGCACCAGTTTCGTAACTTTTCTATCTATCAGCTCTCCATTTTCTCAATAGTTTACTCTTCTAACAAAATCCCTATAAATCACTTTAAAAGGAGGTTGAAAAATTACAGTTTAGAGTTTAGATAGAGTTGTATGTTATTGCGTTTTAACGCTAAAGTGCAACAATATACTTGGGAGCATCCAAATTTCGGATTAAATTTTCATGCAGTTTCGGGTGCTCCCCCGCACTTTTTGAGTATATTATAGCAACCGCCAAGGCGGTTTAAGAGGGGCTAGGGGCTAGGGTCTAGGGGCTAGGGAAGACGGAAGAAGGGTTTAGAATCAGGGTTTTAAATTCAGAATGTCCTAACTGCCTTGGCAACTGCTATATTTAATTCCGATTGCCTAGTCGCGGCACTTTATACCAGCATCAAAGACTTTTTTATCCCTTGTTGAGGTTTCTACCCGCCATCCATGCTCCTATCTCTCCGAATTGAAAACTTTGCCTTAATCGATAGTCTAAATATCGATTTTGGCCCCGGTTTAAACGTCTTTACAGGCGAAACAGGTGCAGGTAAATCAATTATCTTAGATGCTCTAGATGCTACTTTAGGTGGCAAAATTGACCGTCGCGCCATTCGTACAGGAACAGCGCGGGCAATATTAGAAGCTACTTTTGAGTTAGATCGATCTGCGGTTCAATGGCTGAACGAACAAGAAATAGAACTGATAGATGGAAACTTAGCAGTTTGTAGCCGAGAACTTACGGCTGCTAGCGGTGCATTTCGCAGCCGATCGCGCTTAAATGGTATTCTCGTTAATCGCCAACTGATGGATCAATTGCGCGATCGCCTCGTTGAAATTACCGCCCAAGGTCAAACAGTACAACTCGGACAACCCGCCCTTCAGCGTGAATGGCTCGACTTCTACGGGGGTTCGGAACTCATTAATCATCGCCAAGCAGTAGCCGCCGCCTATACCGCCGCCCAACAAGCCGCCGCCGCCCTCACGCGCAGACGACAATCCGAACAACAACGCTTGCAAAGGCTCGATCTCTTGGAATATCAAGTCCGCGAACTTGGTGAAGCCAACCTCAGCCAACCAGACGAACAAGAACAACTCGAACAAGAACGTACTCGACTCGCCCACATCGTAGAACTACAAGAGAAAAGTTACAAGATTTATCAAGCCCTCTACCAGAATGATACCGGGGCCGCCGCCGCCGGCGATTTGCTCAGCCTTGCGGAAAGTTCCCTCAGCGATATGACAGTTTATGACCCCCAATTGCAGCCCATACTAGAAATGGTCAGCGACGCTTTAGCTCAAGTGACAGAAGCAGGTAGGCAAATTAGCAGCTATGGCGAACAATTAGAGACAGATCCTCAAAGACTTGAAGAAGTAGAAGAACGGATTCGGGAACTGAAACAAATCTGCCGTAAATATGGGCCTTTGAGCGAAGCGATCGCCTACTACCAGAATATCCAAATAGAACTTAAAGAACTCCACGACGGGGGCGAATCAATGGAAGCCCTAGAACAAGCCCATATAGCCGCTTTTGAGCAGCTTAAAAGCGAGTGTCATACCCTAACATTAAAACGCAAAGCAGCAGCCCTTAAACTCGAAACTCGCTTAGTGGAAGAACTTAAACCTTTAGCAATGGAGAAAGTACAATTTCAAGTAGAGATTAGTCCTTGTTCTCCCACAGCCGGAGGTGCAGACGCGATCGCCTTCTGTTTTAGTCCCAACCCCGGAGAACCCATGCAACCATTAGGCGCGATCGCATCAGGAGGAGAAATGAGCCGCTTTCTCTTGGCCCTCAAAGCCTGTTTTTCCCAAATAGACAGTTCCGAAACCCTAATTTTCGACGAAATCGATGTCGGAGTATCGGGAAGAGTCGCCCAAGCGATCGCCCAAAAACTTTACCAACTCACCCACAGACATCAAGTCCTCTGCGTCACCCACCAACCCCTCGTCGCGGCTATGGCCGACTCCCACTTCCGAGTTAATAAACAAATCATCGCAGACGCAGGAGATGGGAGAGAGCGGGAAGATGGGGGAGAATTTTCCAGTTTGGCAACTCCCAACCCGCCTGAAATCCGTACAGTTGTTAGAGTCACCCTGCTTGACAACCAAGAGAAACGGCGCGAAGAACTAGCCCAACTTGCCAGTGGTAGATCCGCCACAGAAGCGATCGCCTTCGCCGAATCCCTCCTCGCCGAGGCCGCCATCCTCCGCCAAACCCACTCAGAACAGCAAGCGATCGACCTCAAAAGCCAAAATCACACCAGAGGAAGCCATCAAAAAACTTACACCGACAAAAAACGCAAATCCTAAGTTAACTCTATCCAGCCCAAAAATATTTAAAATGCTAGCAGACGACAGTTGCAGGATTAAACCACCACCTATATAGTGCCAAGATGACAGAAATTCTGGCTGAAAACCACAATTGTAGAAACCAGCACACATATTAGCAAGTTATGATGCAACAATCATGGCAAGGCTAGACCCTACCCAGATTTAGCAACAGCCCACTATCCAAGTAAACTGGGAATAAGTCTTAGACTCTGCTTACTAGGTGCTATCTACCCGCCCTGGTGAACTTGCCCACCCCTCACCCGTCAAAGACCAACCCTTACGCAATAGCCTCTGTAAAGGTCTATGAAATCTGCATCTCCCAACGTATCTATGGACAACGCTACCACCGCCGTGATAGATGTTGTCCCTCAGAATGACAATCATCAGGTTCAGCATCCCAAACCTAACTCTAGTAGCAGTTCTCTCACCATAGCCCAAGGAAACTTCTCTACCTTCCTCGCCCCCCTTAACAAAGACAACTTTAAGCACGTCACTAGAGATGTAGAAGATAAGCTGAGAGTTGTTAATCAAACGCTAGGGATGTTGGACAATCTACTGGACAGCCAGGGATTTGATGCCATCCTGAATGAAATGTTGCAGTCCATCACCCTCAAAACAGGGGAATTGTTGAATGCAGACCGCAGCACTATTTATTTATTAGATGACGAAAAAGATGAACTCTGGTCGATTGTCGCTAAAGATGAAAAAGGCAACAATCTAGAATTAAGATTTCCCTCCACCGCAGGTATAGCCGGAGAAGTAGCTACCTTTAAGAAAGTTGTTAACATTGGCTTCGATTTCTATGACGATCCGCGCTCAGCCACCGCTAAGAAGATGGATCAAAAAAATGGATATCGCACCTTTTCCATGCTGGCGATGCCTCTGCTGAATGAGGACACAGGGGAGTTGGTAGCAGTAGTCCAACTGATTAATAAATTAAAAATAGATCACGAACCTCATGGACGATTAGAAGACAAAATTGATACCTGTGGATTTACCGCAGAAGATGAACAAGTATTTAGAGAATTTGCACCCTCAATTCGCCTAATTTTAGAATCTTCCAAGTCTTTTTACGCAGCAACTCAAAGACAGCGTGCCGCAAGTGCGCTGATGAACGCCGTCAATGCACTTTCTCAGAGCAGTTTAAACTTAGACGATACCCTTGCCAGAGTAATGGATCAGGCAAAAGAATTAATGAACGCCGATCGCAGTACGCTTTGGCTATTAGATGAAGATAAAAATCAACTCTGGACAAAAATTCCCATCGGCGGTAATTTACAAGAAATTAGAATGCCCAGAAATGCCGGCTTCGCTGGCATCGTTGCCGAGTCAGGAGAACCTCTCCTATTACCCTTTGATGTCTATGACGATCCCCGCGCCGTCAAGTCAAAGGAAACCGATCAAAAGTCGGGATATCGGACTTGCAGTATGCTATGTATGCCTGTCTTCAATGCTGACGGCAAATTAATAGGAGTTACCCAATTAATCAACAAAAAAAGACAGGGAGAATATCCCGCCTACGACTCCGCAAACTGGCCGGAAGCACCAGATCAGTGGCGGTCGAGTTTTAACCGCAATGATATGGAATTTATGAAGGCGTTCAATATTCAAGCTGGAGTCGCCTTACAAAATGCTAAACTTTTCGCTGAAGTCAAGCAGCAAGAACAAAGACAAAAAGATATGCTCCGCAGCTTGACAAATGGCGTAATTTCTACAGATAAGAATGGTCATATCGTTGCTACCAACGATAGTGTAAAAAAACTACTGGGAGCTACCGATGCCGACCTCGCAGAAGGCAAATGCTTGCGCGAGTTAATCAATCTAGAAAAAGGGAATTTTATCCAGTGGTTTGAAGCAGCTTTGTCACCCAAAGAGGAGAAAGACCGCCGACAGTTTTACCCAGACCAAGTTTTACTACCCCTCGAAGGCGAACCCCAAAGTGTTAATTTATCAATTAACTCAATGGCAGATGCAGTCGATCCTGATAAAGTCAATGGGGCGCTATTAGTCATGGAAGACATTAGCGGGGAAAAACAAGTAAAAAGCCTGATGTACCGTTACATGACCCCGGAAGTAGCCGAAGCTTTGTTAGCTTCCGGTGACACTGGACTCGGCGGTAAGCGCAAGCACGTCTCAGTGCTGTTCTCAGATATTCGCAGCTATACCACATTAACTGAAAAATTGCAAGCAGAAGAAGTGGTAGCGATGCTGAACGGATATTTTGAAGAGATGGTAGATGCCGTTTTTAAATACGGCGGTACTCTCGATAAATACATCGGCGACGCACTGATGGCTGTATTCGGTTCCCCCGCACCTCTGGAAGATCATAGTTGGTGCGCCATGCAAACCGCCGTAGAAATGCGGGAACGCTTAGTGGAATTCAATGCTACTCGCGTCAAAGATGGCTTAATGCCAATCAGTATTGGTATGGGTATCCATTCCGACGAAGTGGTGAGCGGTAACATCGGCTCCAGCAAGCGCATGGAGTTGACATCCATTGGCGATGGTGTCAACCTCGCCTCTCGCTTGGAAGGTACTTCCAAGCAATACGGTACAGACTTGGTGATCAGCGAAAATACTTATAAAGATTACGCTGAGCGCCTCTATGTTCGGGAACTCGATTTCATTACCGTCAAAGGCAAAACCGAACCTGTCACCATCTACGAACTTTTAGGCATCCGTGCGGGCTTTTCGCCAATTGGCAAACCCCTTAGCGAAGCTCAGCAGAAGGTGATAGAACACTATGAAAAGGGACGCGAGTGCTACAAACGACCAGTGAGCGAAAAGCTTTCTGACCGAGAGATTAGAGAGGTGTTAGATAGAGTCAAACAGATGTCTGCGGCTGAGATCAAGAAGCTGTCGTACAATGTCGAAGAGCAATTAGAGTATCAGCTTAAAAAACTGCTGTATTACATTAAAAAGCTGCCAGAGGCGAAAATCGCTAGACCCGGTAAGAAAGACGAGCTGATTAAGTTGCTCAAGCCTGAAATCAAGCTGCTGTCTTTGGAAACGATTAAAAATCTCTCCGAGGACGAAGTGAGAGTGCTGCTCAAAGCTAAAGTTAAGCAGATATCAGCAGAGGATATTAAGGAACTAGGAGAGGGCGATGCTAAAAAGCTTTTGGAGATCGAAGTTAGGCAGCCCTCAAAGCCTCAGATTAAGAAACTGACATCCGCTGAGATTAAGCAGCTATTAGAGGCTAAAATTAAAAGTCGGTCAGTCGAGGCAGTCGAGAATTTTTTACACGAAGAATTCCCGAACTTATCCCTAGATCAAGTTAAGAAGCTGCTCTCTGAGGTCAAGAGGCTGTTAGAACCTAAAGCTAAGCAAGCGTTTAAAGATGCTGACAGTCAATTTCACTCTGTTCTGGAAGCAGACCCCAAAAACAAGGCAGCTAAATTGCACATTGAGCGCTGTATGCTATTTCAGCACCAGCCTCCAGATGTCCTCAACTGGGACGGCGTTTGGAAACTCACGGAAAAATAAAAAACCTTGCGGCGGGGATCGCCGCAGGGTTGCCGCCCCCCCGCCCGAGAAGTCGAGAACTTCACTCAATTCTGTAGGGCCAAAAAATTGCTGTCAGTTAACCTCAAAGAGGTTTATTGGTAGAGAGTTAATGTTCTAGTCTTAGATATAGGAACTTTAAGCGCTAGTTATGAGTAATTTGAATTCGCAGTCCGCAGATATCGATTGGGTGGAAGACGTTTACCAACTGTTGATGGATATTGCTCGCTGCTCTTTGTCGGATATTCCCAGATTACCAGAGAACTTTTCTCAAAAGGCTCTGCCTCTGTTACAGAAGGTACAGAGTATTGAGGAAAGTCACGATGGGCAAGCAATCTCAAGTTCGCACTTTGGGTACGAGCGTGAGTGGGCACAGCAAGTGCGTCAATTTTTGCTGGAAATCACTAGCGTCTATTTGTCAGAGCAACCAAGAATGCCGGAAAATCTGGCAGGGAGAGCGATCGCACTGGCAGAAAAAGCCCAGGCTATTAAAGAAGTCGCAGAAAATGAAACGCCCTCGGCAGATGAATCGGACACCTCAGTGCCTCATCCAGAGGTGCTGCTGCAACTCCTACGTGAGAGCTTCAAAATTCAACGCTCCAAAAGCAGTAATCCAGATGCTCCCCAATGGCAGCAAGCGATTACCATGCTGGACGTAGTGCAGGGAATGTATAACCAAGTCCATGAGTGAATCAGTTTCGGCGCTCGACGCTTCCTCCCCATCCTTGCGAGCGGCTGGGGAGATATCTCTTTGGAGGTAGATTCAGGTTTTTGTGTAAAAAAGCTGGAATTGTGTTAGAATAACTTATAGTTATTTTTAGATCGCTTTCAGTGAGATCACAATAGCGTATCTACATTCCTTATGGAATCCAATAGTCAGCCTGCCAGTCCTTCAGACCGACCTCCTCAGCAAACGCTAGCCAATATTGTCGGAACTGCGATCGCTGTATTGACATTAACGCTGCCCTTGTGGGCGATCGCACAGTATTCTCCCACTAATATTCAGATTTGGCAACAAACACCCTATCAGCTCCAAAGATTTCCGCAGTGAACGGGAGTAGTCCTTGATCCTTCGGCGATTGAAATCGCTACTACACGAACGAAGTCCGCCTACGCGGACTAAAAGATAACCTGAGTTAGTATCAGGAGTCACAATTCCTGCTGTACAAATCCTTTCAGACCCCTACACTGCCAAAAATCTCTGAATCACTTCGTCGCTAAGTTCGCTAGTATTTCCCGATGCTACAATACCGCCTTTTTGCATCGCGTAGTACCAGTCAGCTTGACGCACAAAATGCAAGTGCTGTTCTACTAACAATACTGAAATACCCTTAGATGCCACAATACCCCGTACAGCCGCTTCAATTTCCAGAATAATAGAAGGTTGAATCCCTTCTGTAGGTTCGTCTAAAACCAATAATTGCGGCTGTCCCATCAATGCTCTAGCAATAGCTAACTGCTGCTGCTGTCCCCCGCTTAAATCGCCACCCATGCGAGAAAGCATAGTTTTTAACACAGGAAATAACTCAAATATCTCATCGGCAACTTCTTGCTTTGTCGGCCTGATTTTTCTGGCTTCCAAACCTAAAAATAGATTTTCCTCAACAGTCAAACGGGGGATAATCTCGCGGCCTTGCGGGACATAACCAATACCCATTTTCGCTCTTTTGTCAGGAGATTTGGAAACAATACCTTCTCCGCAAAAAGCAATCGCACCACTCCGAGGTTGCAGCAATCCCATCAGCGTTTTTAGCAGAGTAGTTTTCCCCACTCCATTGCGGCCAATTAAGCAAACCATTTTCCCCGCCGCCACACTCAAATCCACATCGCGAAGAATGTGGCTTTCACCATAGTAAACATTTAAACCAGAGATTTGCAGCATATTTTTTGGTAATGGGTAATAGGTAATTGTTAACGGTTAACTGTTAACGGTTAACGGTTAAATCTTTAAGCGGCTTTGTGCTCTTCTTCTGGTTTTCCTAGATAAACTTCAATTACACGCGGATCGTTTTGTACTTCATCCATACTTCCCTCGCACAAAACCGAACCTTGATGCAAAACCGTTACTTTTCTAGCAATTTGCCTGACAAACTCCATATCGTGTTCAATCACTAATACGGAGTGACTTTCAGCTAGCGAAATCAGTAAATCACCAGTCAAAGCCGTCTCTTCATCAGTCAAACCCGCTACAGGTTCATCTACTAATAATAAATCAGGAGACTGAGCTAATAACATCCCAATTTCTAACCATTGCTTTTCACCATGAGAAAGTAAACCAGCCGCAACGTCAGCTTTAGCAATTAAACCAATAGTTTCCAGTAAACCAGTCACCGTGCGCTTTTCAGCAACTGGAGGACGCTGCACCAGCGTTGAAAAAACATTTTTTTTGCGGTTACAAGACAGCTCTAAATTTTCCCTTGGCGTTAGATTCAGGTAAACTCGCGGCGTTTGAAACTTGCGGCCAATTCCTAAACGAACAATTTCATGTTCCGATAATTGACGCAAGTTGCGTCCTTTAAATATAACCCGCCCCTCAGTCGGCTGCACCTTACCCGTAATCACATCCAGAAACGTCGTTTTCCCGGCTCCATTCGCCCCAATTATCACTCGCAACTCACCCGCATCCATACTGAAATTAAGCGCATTTAGGGCCTTGAAACCGTCAAAACTAACGGTTAAGTTCTCAATTTCTAAAATTTTCTCGTTCATAAACTTAGTAATTGGTAATTGGTAATTGGTGATTGGTAATTGGTAATTGCTAATTGCTACACCGAAGTAGTTTCAAAGTATTGCGATTGCTTCGCTTCGCTCGCAATGACAACTGACAACTAACAATTAACAACTAACAACTAACCACTAACTATTATCTCTTCTCCAACTCTTCCCTTTCACGCTGTACTTCTGGATCTTCTTCCAAACTAGGATAAGTAACAGCATACCGATCTCTACCCAATAATCTCTGAAACAGTTCCCACCCTTGAAAACGCAGCCATCCAACTAAACCATTGGGAAGCACCATAACCACAATTAAGAATAGCGCCCCCTGGAAAAATAGCCAAACTTCAGGAAATTGTTCGCTCAACAAACTCTTACCAAAATTCACTAAAAGCGCCCCTACCACAGCCCCAACTAAACTAGCACGACCTCCAACTGCTACCCAAATTACCATTTCAATTGAAAAAGCAATATCCATCGCCTTCGGTGAAATAATCCCCGTTTGTACGGTGAATAAAGCACCAGCAATTCCTGCCAAAGCAGCAGAAATACCAAACACTACAACCTTAAAATCAGTGGGGTCATAACCTGAGAAACGCACCCGAACTTCATCATCGCGAATTGCGATTAGCAAGCGACCAAATCGGCCGCTAGTCAGCCAGCGACACAGGGCATAAGCACCTGCTAAAAATAATATTGTCAGAGTGTAAAAAATAAACTGCGTCTGCGGTGAATTAACTGTCGCCCCAAATATGGTTTTAAAATCAGTTAATCCATTAGTACCATTAATCAGTTTTTGTTGCCCGTTAAAAAAATTGAAAAATACAATTGTTGCCGCTTGAGTCAGAATTGAAAAATATACGCCCCGGATGCGATTGCGGAACACTAAATAACCGAGAAATGCCCCTAAAAATGCAGGCACAAGTACTACTGCTATTAAGGACAAAGGGAAAGAATAAAACGGTTGCCAAAACCAAGGGAGTTCAGTAACTCCGTAGAGATTCATAAATTCTGGCAATTTAACGCTGGCATCTGCGGGAATTTGCAATTTCAAGTACATGGCAAAAGCGTAGCCACCCAAAGCAAAAAATACCCCGTGTCCCAGACTCAGCAAACCAGTGTAACCCCAGATTAAATCAATACCAAGGGCAGCAATTGCCAAGGCAAGAAATCGTCCTAATTGGTTGAGGCGAACGCTGGGGAGGATCGCAGGCATGATAAAGATTAAAATGAGGGCTAAGCCAGCGATAATTGCTGCTTCAATAACAAGCGCACGCCTTTCTTCATTTACTAAAAATCCCGGTATTTCATGCTTCATTCTTTTCTCCTTATTTCTTCTTAGTTGATTTTTCTCTAAATCTTTTCCTCTCCTTTCTTCCTTCTTCTTTTATCCTTCAACTGTCCGCCCTTTCTGCGGGAAAATTCCTCCCGGCTTCACCTGAAGAAAAGCAATAATTAGTGCAAATACCATTACCTTTGCCATGCTAGTTGTCGCAAAGAAAGTAAAGAAATCAGCCAAAGGTTTAATCGGTGCCAGTATTAAAGCTAGCGTACCGGAACCAATCAAATAATTAGCCGTGCCAATAGCCATCGCCGCTACCACACTTCCTACTATTTTGCCGACACCTCCGACAACTACAACCATAAAAGTATCAACCACATAGTTTTGCCCCGTATTTGGCCCTACTGAACCCAGTAAACTAATTGCACAACCAGCAACTCCAGCCAACCCAGAACCTAGAGCAAAAGTTAGAGCATCCACTTGCTCAGTAGGGATTCCTAAACAAGCGCTCATGCTGCGGTTTTGCGTGACTGAGCGAATGCGAAGGCCCCAAACTGAACGCTGTAAAAATAGGTAAATTCCTACTAAACAAATCGCTGTAAGGGCGATGATAAAAAGTCGCGCATAAGGTAACTGAAAATTACCTAAAGGCAAACCGCCGCGCAGCCATTTAGGTGCAGTCACATCCACATTTTGAGCCCCAAACCAAGGCTTAGTCACATCTAACTTATAAGTTTGTCCTAAAAATGCACAAGCCGCCCAGGAAATGGCCAAAGATAAGGGCAACATTACAGCTACAATCCACTTACGAACTCGCTCGAAATCAGGGCGGCGGCGCAATACCCACATTCCGCCAAAAAATAGTAAACAAAACACGACAATTCCCGTTACTAATACCCAACTTACACTCCGCACAAACTGCTGTAAGATCAGACTAACGCCCCAAGTTGCCAGCAGAGTTTCTAAAGGTCTGCCATAGAGATAACGAATTACCCCTCGTTCCAGAATCAATCCCATGATTGCGGCAACTAAGAAAGCCAGAGGCAGGGCAAATAAAATATAAACTTCAAAGGCAAATCCTCCCACACCTTTGAAGTAGTTCTGCACCACAAAAGTAGTGTAAGCTCCCAACATCATTAACTCGCCGTGAGCCATATTAATTACGCCCATCAGCCCAAAAATAATTGCCAAACCCAAGGCAGCAATTAACAATACAGCGCCAATGCTAATTCCATTGAAGATTCCATCTAAAATTTGTGGTAGCAACCGTTTACTCCTTTTTTCATAGTTAGGAACTTAGGACTATAACGCCGTCTTCTGGGCAGTCAATCACCACCCAGAGGGCAGCGTTACGAACTCTAAGTTTGTTTGAACTTGCCTGGATCGGGTGCAGTTTTATTAGTCCAGTCACAAGTAAAGCCTTTAGTATCAGCGACAAACTGATTCCAGGGAATAGGTTTTACGGCCTCTGGAGTTGCAAAAACGATGTTAAATAAACCATCATCTCTAACTTCACCTAGTCGCACAGACTTAGCAAGGTGATGATTATTTTCCAGCGTGACTTTACCGCCGGGAGCATCAAAAGTTTGGCCCAAAGCTGCTGCTCTTACCTTCTCTAAATCATCTGCTGTTCCTGCTTTCTCAACTGCTTGCTTCCACAGGTAAACCATAATGTAAGCAGCTTCCATCGGGTCATTTGTTACTCGCTCTGCGCCGTATTTTGCTTTGAAAGCGTCAACAAATTTTTTATTCGCAGGAGCGTCAACGGTCATAAAGTAATTCCATGCCGCGTAATGACCTTTGAGATATTCCACGCCAATTGCTTTGACTTCTTCCTCAGCAATGCTGACCGACATTGACGGATACTTATCTGGCCCTAATCCTGCACCCTGTAACTGCTTAAAGAATGCTACGTTGCTGTCGCCATTTAAGGAATTGAAAATCACGCCACCGTCAGGCAAAGCCGCCTTAATTTTGGTAATAATCGGCGTAACTTCAGTACCTCCAAGGGGAATGTAATCTTCGCCAACTACTTCGCCACCTTTCTCGGCTAATTGGGCCTTGATAATAGTGTTTGCCGTGCGGGGAAAAACGTAGTCAGAACCAACTAAGAAGAATTTTTTACCTTTGTTTTGCAACAGCCAATCAACGGCGGGTTCTATCTGTTGATTCGGTGCGGCACCTGTGTAAAAAATGTTCTTGGAACACTCTTGACCTTCGTATTGTACGGGATACCAGAGCATATGATTTTTCTGCTCAAATACTGGCAATACCGCCTTACGACTAGCAGAAGTCCAACAACCAAAGACAGTGACAACTTTATCCTGGTCAATTAATTTTTTAGCTTTCTCTGCGAAAGTCGGCCAATCAGATGCGCCGTCTTCTACGATCGCTTCAATTTGCTTACCCAGTACGCCACCCGCTTTGTTAATCTCCTCGATCGCTAACTGTTCGGCATCAACGACGCTCTTTTCGCTAATTGCCATCGTGCTGCTTAGAGAGTGCAAAATACCTACTTTAATGGTATTTCCGCTGCCGGCTGCTGGCGACGGAGATGCACTAGGCGTTGGAGAAGCATCAGAACTTGCTGTAGGAGTTGGACTCTTGCAAGCTTTCAATAGCAAACTCGTTGCCAGGGTAGCTGAACTGTATAAAAGAAATTGCCGCCGATCAAATCGCTTTACCATGTCCTTTCTCTAAGTCCTAAATAGATGAGTTAGGTGATATTGCAGCCTATCACATTACGGTGTGATATTAGGACTAGGTTAAGTGTTTAGTTGTATTTTTAGATACAAAAATCAAAGTTGACAAAACGAAGATTTAGTGCATGGGGTTATTTGATTTTTTTCTGGATAATTTTCGCGCGATCGCCGATTACTAATTAGATTACTAATTAGATATGAAGTTTTATAAAATGCGGAGGGGTGCGATCGCGTGTTTGGAGTAAACTACCATCTTTATCAAGAGCGATCGCCAAGTAATAATAACCTCAAATTTACCATTCTTGCTCCGAACTTGGAGGTAAACGCAACTTCGGAAATCGATAAAACGTATCTCCCTCATCATCTACTTCTAAAACTGCTGAAAAAACCTGAACTTGCCGCTTTAAATACTGTTCAGCAACTTGAGCCTCAACCCTAGCCTTTGCCGCCAGTTGAATCAAAGAAACCTGGCTATTTTGTTTTTCCAACAACAGATAAAAAGCCTCATCTAACTGTCGCTTCTGCTTCTTTTCATTGACACTATTTAAAACCAATAATCCTAACAGAGAACCCAAGCCAATTATAAATACAAATTGTAGAATTGCCATAGTAATAAAACCACTTATTCAAACGAATGCTAAACATAAATAGTATAGCAACTGTCTTGGCGGTCAGGGGGCTACTAAGTGCTCAAACCTTTGCTGAAAATTGTTCTCTAGCTGTTGCCTTTCGCCCTCGGCCTTTTCACAAAAGCTAATCTAGCGAGAAAAAATTTGTAATTAGTAGAGACGCGATCGTTCGCCTCTCTACTAAAAAATTATTAATTCTCCACTAACTAGCTTGAGGCTGAACCAAATTCTTTGCTCCTCGAATCACCTTAGCAGAAATAATTGCATCTCCCTGCTTCAGGTTCTCCAAAACCTCTTTCCCATCAATCACGTAACCGAAAACAGCATAGCGACCATCTAACAAATTGAGGCCAGCAGGTGTTAACTCTGGTTCAAACAGGAAAAAGAAAAACTGCGAAGAAGCACTATCTGGTTCCGCTTCCACTCGTGCCATCGCCACAGTACCATAAGCAGAAAAAGGCAAAACTGGCTGATCGCGATAGCGTCCTGCATCTTCTAAAGTAATCCCATAAGTCGGTTTTTTATCCCCTCTAACCATTACCTCCAAAGGAATATTACGGTATACCCCTGTAGCTGGATCGATGAAACCAACTTCAGAACCAGGCGGATCTCCGGCTTGTAGTACATAAGATTCTTCAGAACGAATAAACTTCAAACCGTTGTAAAAACCCCGTTCTACCAAGTCAACAAAATTGCCAGCCGTCACAGGAGCGCTATAGCCATCAACTACAAACGTAATCTGTCCTTTTTCAGTTTCCATCTCTATTGTAGCCCGACCTTTAAGTTGAGGCAGATGAGAGTATTCTGAAGGTACTTCAAAAGGAAACTCCTTCACCATCAACTCTTCGAGGTCGGCAATTTTATTGAGAAGTTCGCCTTTTTGTTTGCCTACTTCTTCCTTGTCCTTGACCTCAACAGCTTTTTGCAATTCTGCAACTCCGGCATTGATCTCTGCAATTAGGGCTTCAGCTTCAGGTTTTTGTTCATCAGAAATACTTTTTAGAATCTCATTTGAGCGGATACTCAGAACCTTTGAAGCCTTTTTAACATCGTTACCAATCGGCCCCCAACGTTTAGCTAGGATGTGGTTGCTAATATCTTCTAAACTGGTTTGGATATCTCGCACCGCCTCATTATCAATGGGTAAGGCGTACCGCAGGAGGGCCTGGCTATCAGTAATGGCATTACCAGCAGGCATACTGCTAGAGCGTCTTGCCGCCTGGGAAACTGGGCTTAAACTTAACGAAAGGGTAAATAGCAGCAGTGCTAAGATGCTTATCTTGAGCCAATGCTTGCCCGTATCAATCAGGAAATTACGCAAATCCAGCATAAGTTTAATATTTTATGATCTTTCTCATCTTCCCACAGGGCCGTCCGCCCTTTGACTTATAGCAACCGCTTTCAGCGGTTAGGGGCTAGGGGCTAGGGGCTAGGGGAAGAGGGGGGAAGAGGGACTAGCATCGTTTCTACCCCCCTATGTCCCCCCTTACCAAGGGGGGATTCAGGGGGGTGTCCCCCCTTACCAACGGGGGATTCAGGGGGGTGTCCCTCTTACCAAGGGGGG